>JARIEX010000140.1 GCA_031127095.1 Gemmatimonadota bacterium | reverse complement strand
CCCCGAACCACTCGGCGTACCAACGCCTGCGGAACTGCCCGTACCCGAACCGGACGATCCCGGACTGTGCGGGGGGAGAGGAGCCACGTCGCGCGTGGATGAGGAGCCACCACCCGACCCGCGCGTATAGCCGGCACCGCGAACCGCCCGACCAGCCCCTGCCGCTGGGGTCCCGGGGACCGCCCCGCCACGATCAACGATGATGATCGGGCTGTTCCCGTAGTAGTACCCGTTCCGGAACCCGCTGCCGAACCCGTAGCCGTAACCATACGGGTTGTACATGCCGCCGACCCCGTAACGCAGGCTCCATGGATCATACGCGTTGAGCCCGTACTGCCAACCGAGCCCCCACGCGCCCATGCCACCTGGGCCATAGCAGAAGTCGTCGAGCGTTCCGCACGCACCGCGCATGCGCGTACTGGCAACGCCGCCGGTCAGCACCTCCGGAGCGCCGATCCGCCGATCCTCACCCGCTGTCCGAACGGCAAAGACCTCGGGATTATCCATCGCCACCATGAGGTCGATCACGCGGGCCGGCATGCCCGCGTCGGCAAGACGGAGCAACTCCTTGCCGTTCAACCCAAACCGCTGTCCGGTTTCGGTGATCCACGCCTCCGTGAGTGGCGCCGGCGCGAGACGCGCGACCGCCAAGACATCGCGACTGGACATCGGTGCCCCCACCGCCAACCGAAGCGATGCGGTGGACGGGGCCGCGCTCGCCCCAAGACGGGCCCACTCACCGAGCGAGTCGGCGACGTAGCGCAACGTCATCACCGTTGTGGCCGCATTCCCACCCACATCGAGGTGCTGCACCTGCATCCAATCGCCGCTGGCGGACATCGTCATCAGGCCCGTCTCTCGCCGCACGGCTCCGCGCCCGCAGGCCAACTCGGCTGACATCAGCAAACGCCGCTCGTCGGGCATCCACGTGGCCGTTTCGCTCCCGACACACCCATCGACCGACTTGGCGAGCCGTGAACCCGGCAGCGGGACGGACGACCGCGTTGCCACGTTCGCACTGTCGAACACAACGAGGTCAACACTGCCTCGAATGCGCTCGGAAGGCACGACGCAGGCGAGGGACGGTGGTTTTGGCGTGGCACTTGAAGGCACGACCGGCGCGGCGGGCGTCCAGCACCCGAGCCACGGCTGAAACCGCGAGTCGACGGGTGCCTGGGCGGCAGCAGGGCCAGCTGCGGCGACGGTGACGAGCACGTGGGCAGCAGCGAAAACGCGAGCCAAGGTCATCGACGGATCCTCAGAAGCGGAAGAGAAAACCGGCCGTCAGCCCGGTGCCGGACAAATCGATGGGATTGAAATCCCGGAAGTCGGCATCAAGCGGGCTGCGCGCCTGATCATAGCGCACTTCAACGTTCACTCCGATACGCGGCGATAGCGAGTACGTACCGCCCACCGCGCCATACGCCATGCCCGCGACATCCGTTGAACGGAGCGAGGTGCGGAATACGTCGAAGGTCTGGTAATCGACGAAGTCGCCATCTTGTTTGAACACGTAATACATCATGCCGCCGCCCGCCGCCACATAGGGGGCGAGTCGCGTGGGGACCCAGGCGAATTTGCCGACGGACCGTCCCGCTGGACGCAGGTGCACCTTGATCCCGGCCGTCATCGGAATGCGCCGGAATGTGGTGCGCTGCTCGATGGGGAGATCATCCATATCGACCAGATCGCGGTATTCGGAACGTCGCTCCCGGGTGCTGATCCCTGCGCCGAGCACGAGATCGATCCGCTGGGTGACGCGGAAGCCGAGGTCGCTCGCGAAGGACACGCCGACGAAGTCACCGCGATTGACGGTGAGGCGTTCGGTGACGAACGAAAAGACATCACCCGACGCGGTGGGCCGCGCGACGCCGCCGCGGATGGACAGCGTGGCGTGCGGGGCCGAAAAGAGGTAGCCATCACCGCCTGCGGCCTGGGCCGACAGCGGGAGGGTGGGGACGGCCAGCACGGCGAGGAGGCGGAGAAACTTCAGATCCATTGGAAGCCGCTCGGGAGAGAAGGAGATACCAATATACCGATTGTCCGTGCCGTCTGTTCCGGTCCCCGCGAGCTGACCCGACGCGACCCCCTGCCCCTGCCACTCCGCTCCGTCGCGCCGGGTCGGGCCCGCTCGTGGGTGGATGCACGATGCGATCGCACCGTCAGCACCCCGTCAGCGCATGCGTTGGCCCGACCCTGCCCGCCGATTGAAGCTACAGATTTGCTCCGTGGCATTTCTTGAATTTCTTGCCCGAGCCGCACGGGCAGGCATTGTTCCGGGGCGTGGCTTCCCAGCCGGCCGGCAGCGCACCGCCGGCGGCACCCATCGACCGAACGGGTCCGGCGCCGACGACTGCCGGCGTGCCGCGCGCGACCTGCCTCGCCGGTTCCCCGACGTGTTCGCCGGGACTCCCGTCGTCGTCACCGTCGATGGCATCGACGAATTCATCGGCGGGGACGTCCTCAAGAATGCCCAGTGCGTTGAAGCGCTTGGCCGGACGGCTGTCCGGGCGCGGGCCCTCCGCCACTGGCGCCGCCTCGAAGGACTGCTCGGGGGCAGGCTCGAAGACGAGCTGCGCCTTGAGGAAGCGCTCCGAGAAGGTGTTCGCCAGATCGTGCATCAGATCCTCGAACATCGTATACGCGTCCTGCTTGTACTCGACGAGCGGATCCTTCTGCCCCCACGACCGATAATGGATCGATGCGCGCAGTTGGTCGAGATCGTAGAGGTGATCCTTCCACTTCTCGTCGATGACGTTCAACGTGACCAGTGACAGCAAACGATCAGCGAACCCCTGCCCGGCCTCGTCCGTGACCGCGTTGAGGCTTTCCAGCTTCTGATCGAACGCCACACGGCCCGCCTCGACGGCGATCGTCTGCGCCTCCTCGACGGACGCCGGACGGGTGCCGTCGACGAAGGCGGGGACGGGGAGCATGTAGTGCATCAGGAGATCCTGCTGCACGTACTCGAGATCCCAGTCGTCCTGCTTGTCGAATGTGGCCAGCGCCTGCTCGACCCGGCGGGCGACACCGCGGTCGATCATCTTGAGCGCCTCACCCTTGAGTTCCTCGCCCCCTTCGAGCGCGAAGGCCCGCAGTGAGTAGATCACCTCGCGCTGCTGATTCATCACGTCGTCGTATTCGAGCAGACGCTTACGTGACTGAAAGTTCTGCAGTTCGACCCGCTTCTGCGCCTGCTCAATGGATCGAGTGATGAGCGGATGGGCGAGGACTTCACCGTCCTGCGCGCCCATGCGGTCCATCAGCTTCGCGATGCGGTCCGAGCCGAAGAGCCGCATGAGGTCGTCTTCGAGGGACAGGAAGAACTGGGACGCGCCCGGATCTCCCTGACGGCCGGCGCGACCGCGCAGCTGCCGATCGATGCGGCGTGACTCGTGCCGTTCCGAACCGATGATGTGCAATCCACCGATTTCGGAGATTTCCATCTCCTTGCCATCCGGATCGGTGACCTTGGACGGCATCGCATTGGTGATCCCGGCCCCGAGTTTGATGTCGGTACCGCGGCCGGCCATGTTCGTCGCGATCGTGATCGCCCCCGGCTGTCCAGCGCCGGCGACGATCTCGGCTTCCCGCTGGTGGTACTTCGCGTTGAGCACGTTGTGCCGGAGCCCCGCGCGCGCAAACAGCCGGGCGAGTGTTTCCGAGGCCTCGACGCTCGCGGTACCGACGAGCACGGGGAACCCGAGTTCGTGGAGCCGTTTCGTCTCATCGACGATCGCGTTGTACTTCTCGCGCCGCGTCTTGAAGACGTAGTCCTGCCGATCGTCACGGGCGATCGGCCGGTTGGTGGGGATGACCGAGACGGAGAGGCCGTAGATCTCGTGGAATTCGTTTTCTTCCGTTTCTGCCGTGCCCGTCAT
The DNA here is from genome assembly GCA_031127095.1 of Gemmatimonadota bacterium. Lineage (GTDB taxonomy): Bacteria > Gemmatimonadota > Gemmatimonadetes > Gemmatimonadales > Gemmatimonadaceae > Gemmatimonas. The sequence continues at coordinate 4,472 of JARIEX010000140.1, read as the reverse complement.
GCCGGCCAGCTTCTCGTACATGCGGAAGTAATTCTGGATGGTGATCGTGGCGAGCGTCTGCGTCTCGCCCTTCACCTGCACGCGCTCCTTGGCCTCGACGGCCTGATGCAACCCTTCGCTCCACCGGCGGCCGGGCATGGTCCGGCCGGTAAACTCATCGACGATGAGCACCTGCCCTTCCTGCACGACGTAATTCACATCGCGCTCGTACAGCGCATGCGCGCGCAGCAGCTGATGAATGATGTTGAGCCGCTCGCTCTTGAGCGCGTACTCGCGCTCGATGGTCTGTCGCCGTTCGATCCGTTCGGCGGCGGACAGATCGTGTTCACGATCGAGCGTGCCGATCATCAGCGAAATGTCCGGCAAGACGAACTGGTCGTGCGCGTCGGGCGAGAGGTAGTCGAGCCCCTGCTCCGTGAGGTGCACCGTATGCCCCTTTTCGTCGAGCACGTACAGCAGATCATCCTCGATTTCCCGGAACGAGCGCTTGCCCATCGGCAGCTTCTTGTCGGCAATGATCTCGAGTTCGATGCGCTGAACCAACTGCTTGACGCCGGACTCCTGCAACGCCTTGACGAGACGCTTGTTCTTGGGGCCGCCCATCTGCGCCTTGTACAGCTGCAGCGCCGCGCTCTGTTCGTCCTTCGACTCGAGCGAGCGTTCGCCTTCGCCGACAAGGGTGTTGACCAGCTCGGACTGGCGACGCACCAGACGTTCGACCGAGGTATTGAACTCTGCGTACCGCCCGTCGCTTTCGTTTCCGACCGGTCCGGAAATGATGAGGGGCGTGCGCGCCTCGTCGATCAAAATCGAGTCGACTTCGTCGATGATGGCGAAGATGTGCGTGCGTTGGACGCGCTGCTCGAGTGACACCACCATGTTGTCGCGCAGGTAGTCGAACCCGAACTCGTTGTTCGTCCCGTACGTGATGTCGCAACCGTACACGGCGCGACGCTCGTACGACCCGGGCTCGGTATCATCGAGGCAACCCACCGTGAGCCCCAGCCAGCGGTAGAGATGTCCCATCCACTGCGAGTCGCGGCGCGCGAGGTAGTTGTTCACGGTGACCAGATGCGCGCCGCGTGCCGGCAGCGCGTTCAGATACATCGGCAGCGTCGCGACGAGCGTCTTGCCCTCGCCGGTGGCCATTTCGGCGATCCGCCCCAAATGCAGCTGAATCCCGCCGATCAGCTGCACGTCGTAGGGGACCATGTCCCAGGTGAGCTCGTTGCCGGTCACCATCACGGGCGATCCTTTCAGGCGACGGCACGCTTCACGCACCGTCGCGAACGCCTCCGGGAGCAGTTCATCGAGGACTTCGGCGATGGCCGTGCGTAATTCTCCCTCAACGCCGCCACGCCCGTCCGCGCCCTGCAACTCGAGATCAATGCGCTCGCGCTCGGTGGCATCGGCCGACTCGTGCTTCGCGGCCTTGAGCTCGGCGATGCGCGCATCAATGGGGCCGGTGCGTTCGGCCAGCACGCCGCGGAACTTGGCGGTCTGCGCGCGGACCTCGTCGTCCGTGAGCGAGGCCAGTCGTGCCTCGATCTCGTGGATGTCATTCAGCACCGGCTGCACGCGCTTCCGTTCACGTTCGTGGCGCGTGCCAAACACGCGCCCAATCAAGCCCTTCAGCATACGAACCTCATGGCAAGGGCGCCGCGGCCGCCGAGCACCCCCGCGCCATCAGGCGCGCGCTGGGCCCTCCTCAGCCGACGACTCCCGGGAATTCTCGAGATAGAGTCCGGTGGTCGCGATGTAAGCCGCCACGGCATCAGGAACGAAGCCCCGAATGGAGCGTCGATCCCGAACCCGTGCCCTGATTTCTGTTGATGACAAGTCGATCCGACGCGTCGCGATCCGGCGCGCCGTCCCTCCCTGCCCGTCCGCCCACCACTCGGCAGGCGCGGACGGGACCTGCTCCCGGTCGGTGCGATGCAGCACAACCAGCTGCACCATCGACAACAACCGGTGCACGTCCCGCCAGCGTGGCAACGTGGACACCACGTCGTCACCGATCAGCAGGTGGAGCGTCGCCAGCGGAGAGCGCCCGCGAAGGGCTTCCACTGTGTCAACCATGAAAGATAACCCGCCGCGGTCGATTTCGATGGGGTCCACCTCGATCTGTGGAACCCCCTCAAAGCAGGCGCGCGCCATGGCCAGGCGATGCACGGCGGGGGTCTGACCATCCCCTTTGAGCGGCTGCCTGGCCGCCGGGACAATCAGCAGCCGATCCAGCGGCACCGCGTCAAGCGCGTCCTGCGCGACCACCAGATGCCCGACGTGCGGCGGATCGAAACTGCCGCCAAGGATGCCGATACGCATGGACATCAGGTCCGGCGACGGGTCAGCGCCCCACGGGCGGGCCCGGGCGCGCGTACAGCACGGGTGATCGGACGGCGAAGGACGGCCCCTTGACCACGGTGGCAGAATCGGCTGGGGCGCTCCCGCAGGCGGCCGCGACCAGCGGATCGCCCGGATACGCCCTCCACATCGCCGTACACGTCTCCGCCGCGTCCTCTTTCCAGCGGATTTTTGTGTACAACTCGTGCAGCCGGAGCCACGACAGGCGCGCGGCCTTGGTGGTGGGATACGTGGTGACGACGTCTTTGAAGTAGATGATTGCCGGATCGATGGCGCGCCGTACCCGCACGTAGTGGATGCCCGTGTCGTAGTCCTTCTGCGCGAACCACTCTTCGAGCAAGACGATCCGCTTTTTGGCGTCTTCGGTTTCCTTGCTGTCCGGATACGACGAGAGCAAGGCTCGCAGGATCGACACCGCCTTCTGGCCGTTTTCGGGATCGAGGGAGGGCCGCCGCCACAGATTCTGGTAGCTGCGCCCTACGCCGAGCATCGCCGTGGAGGCGAGGGTGTCATCGGGGAAACCGTCGGTGATGCGTTCGAACGCCTGGGCCGCCAGCAGGTACTCGCTCTGCTTCTCGTGCGTGAGGGCGAGGTAGAAGTACGCGGGCGCCAGCAACGGATCGCGCGCGGACAGGTCGCCGGTGAGACGCTCGAAGCCGACTTTCGCGTTGTCCCACTTCTGGCGCTGGAACTCCAGGAGGGACGCACGGAAGAGCGCTTCCGGATTCGCGTAGTCGCGGGGCTGAAAGCCACGGGAACAGCCGGCAAGCGCGGCAGCAACGCCGAGCAGCAGGAGGAGGCGGAATTCAACGCGGGACAGTCGTGGACTCATGCGGACTCTAATACCCGAAACGACACGCGCGGATCCGTTCCGCAGACCATGGCGTGGGTCATGATGGGAGGCCCGCGGTCCGGGAGCCGGACGCCAGCGGGATAATGCGGGCACGTCCGGGCGTGAGGCCGGCCGTGACGTTACGCGTATCGACGAGCATGGCAGCATGGTCGACTACACGCTGATAGTCCACCACCTTGTGATCCGTGACCACGACAACCGCGTCGGCCCACCGCAGCATCTCGTCGCTCAGTTCGACGCCCTTGCGGACGTGCCCATCCTCACGGAATTCAGGTACAAAGGGATCGTGGAATTCGACATGTGCACCACGCTCCTCAAGGAGCCGGATCACGTCGAGGGCGGGAGACTCACGTACGTCATCGATGTCGCGCTTGTACGCGACGCCCAGCACGAGCACCCGGCTCCCGCGCACCGCCTTACGCACCTCGTTGAGCGCGTCGGCGACCTTCTGCACGACCCACTCCGGCATATGCGAATTGATCTCGCTGGCCAGATCGATGAAGCGCGTCTTGTAATTGAGCGTCCGCATCTTCCAGGCGAGGTAGTGCGGGTCGAGCGGGATGCAATGGCCGCCGATCCCGGGGCCCGGGGTGAACTTCATGAAGCCGAACGGCTTGGTCGCGGCGGCATCAATGACTTCCCAGACGTCCACGCCCAGCTTGTCACAGACGATCGCAATCTCGTTGACCAGCCCGATATTGACCGCCCGGAACGTGTTTTCGAGCAGCTTGACGAGTTCCGCCGCTTCGGGCGACGACACCGGTACGACGACGTCGATGCAGCTGGCGTACAGCGCACTCGCCACCTCGACGCACGCCGGCGACACACCGCCGACCACCTTGGGCGTGTTCTTCGTCTGGTAGACGGGATTACCCGGATCGACGCGCTCGGGGCTGAAGGCGACAAAGACGTCCTTGCCGACCGTGAGGCCCATCGCTTCCAGGCGGGGCTGCAGGAGCTCCCTCGTGGTGCCCGGGTACGTGGTGCTTTCGAGGACCACGCACAGCCCCGGGTGCGCCTGACGCGCGATCGCGTCCGCGGCCGAGAGCACAAAGGCCATGTCGGGATCACGGGTTTTCGAGAGCGGCGTGGGGACGGCGATCGACAGGGCGTCGCACTCGCCGATCCGGGTCTCGACGTTGGTAGCCACGAAACTCCCGGTCGCCACCGCCGCCTGTACGGTCGCATCGGGAATATCCTGGATGTGCGACCGACCGGCCATGAGCTGGTCGATCACGCGCTGGCTGATGTCGTA
>JARIEX010000021.1 GCA_031127095.1 Gemmatimonadota bacterium | reverse complement strand
CGCCAGCGCCTGGATGTCGAACATCAGCTTCACATGCTCGGCAAACGAATCGGGCACACCGGCCGGCGCTTCGGGGAGCTGGCGCGGGTCACCGCTGGAGTTGCGCGCTTCCACCATCTGGATGCGACGCTCGACTTCGCGGATGTCCTCGAGGTACTTGTCGAGGCGATGGCGGTCGTCGGGACCGAGGTTGACCTTGAGCGACGACATCTCACCCGACACGAAGTCGAGGATGCTGCGCCGCGTGCGACGGCGCTCGGCGCGCTCGGCGCTGCTGCCACCCACGCCGAACAGCTTCTCGAACGCCACGCGCGGATCGCGGATCACCGGCAGCGGCTCCGAGGGCGACGACCAGCTGATGGAGTCGGTGTACACGCAGGCATAACCGTACGCGCAGCCACCCGCCTGGTCCACATTCTCGATGCACAGCTGCATGGAAGGGATGGGCGTGTCCTGCCCGAAGCGCTTCGCGTACAACTGATCGAGCGACGTGCCGACGCGCACGTCGGAGCCCTCGGTCTGCTTCGCATGCGCCTGCGTGAGGAACGTCGCGCTGGAGCGGAAGTGATCGCCGCCGATCTCGTTGGGCGACGACGGCTCCGCCTCACGGACGTCGGTGTTGCTGATGATCGTGAGGTAGTCGCGGTACGCCTCGAGCGACGACATGGCCGTCGGCGAGAGATCGAACTGCTTGCCGGCCGCCGCTGGCGACCAGAGGTTGAGCTTCGAGCCGAGTTCGTTGCAGCCGGCCGCGCCGTGCACCATTTCAATCGCCACGAGGCGCGGTGCCTTGTTGGCGAGGAGGCGCGATCCACGACCCGTGGGGATCATGGCGTCGAGATAGGGCAGCGCGATGGTGGCGCTGAGGTTCTGCAGGAACTGCCGGCGGGGCATCGCCTTGCCGCTCAGAAAATACATGGTGTGACTCCGGTCTCGTGTGCGGTCGTGAACGAATTGAGTATCAGCGGCCCCCGCGCACGGACGGCGCGCGGGTCCCCGAGTCAGCCTGCTCCATCACTTTCCGTGAGCGGAACGCGTCGCTCTTCACGACGCCCACGATGAAGTCCTGCATGCGGTAATTCCCAGCCTTCACCTGCGCTTCGATCTTCCGCACGGCGGGATGATCGTAGTACTCGATCCGACGGCCCAGCGCGTACGCCATCAGGTTCTGCGTGAAGTTGCGCACCAGCGGTGTGGGACGCTTCAGCAGCACCTTCTGCAGCTCGATCGCGTTGGAGATCTTGGTGCCGTCGTAGAAGTCGCCGCGGGTGTCCAGCGACGTCCCATTCTCACGAATGCGCCACTGCCCGTTCACATCGAAGTTGTCCATCGCCAAACCGATGGGATCGATGAACACATGACACGACCGGCAGCTCGGGTTGGCGCGGTGCTCTTCCATGCGTTCGCGCGTAGTGAGCAGACGCCCTTCCTTACTGTCCCCGGTCTTCTCGAGATCGGGCACATTGGGAGGCGGGGCCGGCGGCGGCGTACCCATGAGCACTTCCATGACCCACTTGCCGCGCAACACCGGCGACGTGCGGTTGGCGTGCGACGTGAGCGTGAGCACGCTGCCGTGCCCGAAGATACCGGCGCGACCCGAGTTGGCCGGATACTCGACCCGGCGGAACTCCGTGCCGACCACGCCGGGCATGCCGTAGTGGCGCGCCAGATCCTCGTTCACGTACGTCCAGTTGGCCGTGTACAGATCGAGGAAGCTGCGGTTCTCGCGGACGAGATGATCGAAGAAGGTCTCTGTTTCGTGCACCATGTCCGACGCCAGCTGCTCCCGGAAATCGGGATACTGCAGCGCGTCAGGGTGCACCTTCTCGATGTCCGAGAGCCGCAGCCACTGCGAGGCAAAGCGCGTGGACAGCGCGATACTGCGCTTATCGGCGAGCATGCGCTTGGTCTGCGCAATCAGCACCGTGGTGTCCGCCAGCAGGCCACGACGCCCCAGCGATACCAGCTGCGAATCGGGTGGTGCGCCCCACAGGAAGAACGACAACCGCGACGCGAGGTCGATGCCGCTGACCGCGACGCGTGACCCCGGCTTAGACACGACCGGCATCTCTTCGATGCGGAAAATGAAGTGCGGGCTGGCCAGCAGCGCCTCGACGGCGGTCCGGATGCCGAGTTCGAAGCCCCCCTCCTTGGCGCCGGTGTCGTAGAACCCCAGCAACCCCTGCACGTCCTTCGGGGCCAGCGGGCGACGATACGCCTGCGCCCCCAACCGCGTGATGATCTTCTCGGCGCACGGACGCGCCTCCGACGGCGCCAGCGGACGGCAGCTGAAGATGCGACGGCGGCTCGGCGTGTCCGACACGCCGGTCGGGTTGAAGGGGCCCGTGACCGCGAACATCTGCACATGCGACTGCGTGGTGATGCCGGCCTGCGATCCGATCTGCGTGTCGGCGATGCTGTGGCCGATCGGCGCGATGTTGTCGTTCACCGGCCCTTCGAAGGTGCGGATGAACGCCGCCGTCACGCGCTGCGGACCCGCGCGCACCGAAATCGGCTTGCTGCGGATTTCCATGCCGTTGGGATCGGCCTGCGACATGCCGCGATCGACGTCCAGCACCGCCATCCGCTCGCCGTTCACGGAAATTTCGATCTTCTCGTCGAACGGGGCCGCGGAGCCGAACAGCTGCCCCGTGGGGATCGCGTGCAGCGTGATCGTGAACACATACTCGCCGTCGGCGGGAAACGTGTGCGTGACCGACGTGCCGCCGCGCGTGCCGGCGGGTGCCCCGTCCACCGGGTCCACCTGCGACGCCAACCGCGCAATCTTGAAGCTCGACGTGGACACGCTGGCCTTGGGATCACCCACCGCGAGACGGCTGATCTCGCTGGCAGCATCGAGATACGAATCGAGCAGCGTCGCCGACGGCATCTGCACGTCGGCGATGTTGTCGAAGTTGGCGCTCTTGGTATCCAGCGGCAGCCACGACTCGGCCTTGATATCCACGCCCAGCAGGTCCTTCACCGACCGCTCGTACTCGGCGCGGTTGAGACGCTGGAAGGTGCGCATCCCGGGATTCGGATTGAGCGCGTAGCGCGCGTCCATCATCCGTTCGAGCGTGCCGGCAAGCACGTCGAGCGTGTCCCCGCCCGGCTTCGGGCGCCCCGGCGGCGGCATCATCCCCGCGCGCAGTTTCCCGATCATCTTCTCCGCGAGCTCAGGGCTGCCGTTGATGTTCGTCATGTCGAAGCCCTGCAGCGACAGGTTGCCCTGTTTGCGCTGCTCGCTGTGACAGCCGGCACACGTTTTCTTCACCACGTCGGTGAGCGCCGAGGGCGCGATCGCCGTGGGCACGGGCGCGAGCACGGGGTGGCCCGGGCGGCGGCGCGACGGGACGGGCGAACGCACCGGATCACCGGCGGGATTCGCGGTGACGGCGGCGTACGATGCGGGCGTGACAGGCAGCGAGGTCGGCGTCTGGCTCGTCGCTGGGGCCGGGCGATCGATGATCGCGACGGCGAGGAGCGACAGGCCACCGACCGAAGCGGCAACCAAGGATTTCATCCTCGGACCTCTTGGCTCAGGCGGGAACGGGCAGGAACGTGCAATCTATACAAACACAAAGACATACGCCGCCGGGGGCGTTTTCGTTCACGGCCGGACGGGCGGCGACCCGCCCCCCGGGTCGGTAGGCGGCGGGACGGATTCAACGCTCTTGCCCTCGATCTCGTTGGGGGGCATATACGCGGTACCGGGGGCGCCTTTGCCCCCTTCCCACCTGGAGGATCCTCCGTGCGCCCTTGCTGGATGCTGTCGGCCGCCGTGGCCGTCTCACTGAGCTCGCTCGCCCCCCTGCACGCTCAGCCGCGCCTCAATCCCGTGATCGACCTGATTGCCAAGAAGCAGCCGGTGTTCGGTCTCTATGGCCCCGCCAACCGCCGCGCCCGCCCCGGCCAACCCGCCATCTCGCCCGACTCGCTCAAGACGCCGGCCCAGCTGGCCACCGAGGCGCTGGCCTACACGAAGAACGACTACATCTTTGACGGCAGCATGGAAGGTGACTTCGATGCCGCCCTGCCACAGTTTGCCGCCTTCTCGAAGGGCATGGTGGCGCAAGGTTCGCTGCAGAAGGGGAAGTCGCCGCGTTTCACGCATCCGATCTACGTGAAGACGCACGATATCTCGCCAGATCCGGCCCTCGCCGCTAAGCGCATCGGGCAGCAGCTCAACCTCGGCGTGGCGGGCGTGGTGTTCGTTGATGTGGACAGTGCGGAAGAGCTCGAGCAGGGACTGGCCGCGATGCGCTTCAAGAGCAACGGCGGTACCCGCTCCGATGACGTGGGCGATGCCCCGGCCATGTGGGGCATGACGCCGGCCGAGTACAAGGCGAAGGCCGATCTGTGGCCGCTCAACCCCAAGGGGGAGCTGTACAACTTCACGATCGTGGAGAGCAAGGCCGGCCTGGCGAAGATTCGTGAGATCGCCGCCGTGAAGGGCGTAGGCGTGCTCTTCCCGGGCGCCGGGACGCTGCGCGGCGTGTTCAGCACCGTCGACGCCGCGGGTAAGCGCACGTTCGACGAAAAGGCGTGGGAAGCCGCGATCCAGTCGGTGCTGGCCGCGTGCAAGGAATTCAACGTGCCGTGCGGCTATCCGGCCGGCGCCGCCGACATCGAAATGCGCATGAAGCAGGGGTTCAGCGTCTTCGTGATCGGCTGGGGTGAGCCGGGCTTCAAGGCCGTCGACATTGGCCGTGGTGTGGCGGGTCGCTAACGCCTCGTCGTTCTTTCGTCGGACAATATGAAGAAGGCCGCCGATGCACTTCGCATCGGCGGCCTTCTTCACATTTCCATCAACCGCCCTTACGGGTTGCGGTCGAGGCACCCGTTGAACTTCGGGTTGTTCCGCTCGTTGAACGGCACAACCAAGTTGACATCGGTACCATAGTTAAGGCTTGAGCGGTAGCGAAGCGAACCCACCGGGAACACCGTCGCGGCCGTACGCTGATACTGTCGGATCAGGCGGCGCATGTCGCCGAGGCGATGACCGGTGAGGTACAGCCAGAAAGCCCGCTCGCGGAAGAGCATATCTACCGCGCCAGCCTGCGTGGTGGGCGATGCCGCCATCGGAGCGATCGCCGTGGCGAGGCCGGTGGCACGCAGCGTGTTCAGCTGAGCGAACACCGCATCGCGGTCGGCCTGCGTTCCCGCTTGCAAACGCGCTTCCGCCTCGATGAGACGCGCCTCGATGCCGTCGGCCAAGACAAACGGCGCGGATTGCGACGTGTACTTGAGCTGACGCGGCAGGTTCGTGCTGGTCCCGTCGAATCCAAGGTTGGCCGTCGCCACCCAAGGCACACGCGGATCGACCGGCGTGACGAGGTAGTCGACACCGTTCGTGCCTTCCCTCGTACCGATCGTAAAGCGCGTGCCGGCATTATACATCGCCGACCAGAGGCCGTTGGTCTGACGACCGGTGGCGATCGAATGGTTGAGCGTGTACTTGTACGACGTCGCTACGCCGCTGACTGCCGCTGCGGCTTGCGCAAACTGCCCCTGATCCAATAGGACGCGAGCTTTGCCAATAGCGGCCAGGCTGCGGTAGTTCGTTCCCGTCGCGTTCGCGAGTGCGGAATCCATCGTGGCCGAGGCACGCGTATAAACCTGCGCCGAGGTCAGCGGATCACCGTACTCGAAATCACCGCTCGCGGACACTTTGCTGAACGGAACACCCGAACAATAGCCTTCCCCGAAGGCCAGTTCCGAGAAGCCGCGGATGGCGTACATCTCGCTCAGCGAATCCTTGACAGCAGAGGTGGTGGGCTTGACCGCAATCCACTTTTCGATCGTGGAGCCGAGGCTGGCCCGCGCCAGTTGGAGCTGATTGTACGTCGTGTTGATCGCGCCACCGAGCAGTTCGTTGGAATTGCGGGCGTCGACGTTGTATCGATCAGCAAACGTATCGGTGGACTGGAGCTCGTCGCCCAACATTCCCGTGGTGGACACGAAACCGTCCTGCGTGCCAGAGAACGCGACGATGAAGTCCTGCATCGCACCGTTTCGCAGCGTGGTCACACCGAGGCTGCCGCCGATGGCAGCCTCGGCAATGACGTCAGGCGTGGGGACCGAGAGGATGTCCGAGCTGCACCCGGTCACCGCAAGCGCGGTAGCCATGGCGCCGACTGGACGGATCATCCGGCGTGCGGAATTGAAGAATCGCATGGATGTGGTTCGTCTCAGAAGGAGAAGTTCATGCGCAGCGTCATGATGCGCAGAGGCGGCGTGGAGAAATATTCCTCGTTGCCACGGGCGTCGTTGTTGGACTGCGCGGCTTCGGGATCGACACCGGTGTAGTCCGTGATCACACCGAGGTTACGGCCGGTGAGCACCACGCTCCAGCGCGACGCGCGAACCGCGTTAGCCCACTTGGTCGGCATTTCGTAGGCGGCCGAGAGTTCACGGAAGCGTGTGAACGCGCCGTTCTCGAACATGCCCGTGTACACCGCATTCGCCGTGGCCAGCGCATTCGCCTGTTCCTGCAGCGAGGCGCTCTTGTCGTAGCGACCGCGGCAGGTGATACCGTTCATGCACTGGTGCCGCAGCGTGTTGTTGAACTTCTTGAACCCCCACTTGCTGTCCACCTGACCCGAAATCCTGAGCTTCTTGCCGAACAGCTCGATCGTCGGCGAGAAGGCGATTTCTCGTGTCGGGAAGGTATTCCCCTGGTAGACCGCGGTGTCGCTGTACGTCAGCTCACTCAGCGCCGGATTCGCGTTATACACGATGATGCCGTCACCGTTCTTGTCGTTGAAGCTGATGTTCTTGTCCCACAGGCCGAACAACGGGTAGCCCGGCAGGTTCCGCTGCGTGTTGCGGTTACCCGAGGCAATCGGCGACACGCCCTCACCCAGCTTCGTCATGCGGTTCTTGTTCGTGGAGCCGGTGAACGTGAACGAGAGTGCGGCGGCTTCACGGTCGATGATGCGCTGGTTCCACGTGAGCTCGAGACCCGAGTTCTTGATGTTGCCGATGTTCACGAACTGCGTCGTCAGCCCCGAGAGAGACGGCGCGATGGAACGCTGAATGAGCGCGTCCGTCGTGCTCTTGTTGTACGACGTGACTTCGATGTTCGTGCGGCCCGAGAACATGGCCAAGTCGAACCCGAACTCGGTTTCGGCCGAGAATTCCGGCTTGAGGTTCGTGTTACCCAGCGAACCCAGCGACGCGGCCGGGGCGTCGCCCGAGGCTGTCGTGAGCGGGCCCGGCGAGTAGAAGCGCACCGCGTCGGTGGCACCCGGAATCTGCCCCGACGCGCCGTACGTGCCGCGCAGACGCAAAGAGTTCACGAAGTCCGGGAGATTGAGGAACGTCTCGTCGGAGATCAGCCACGAGGCACCGAGCTTCGGGTAGTACACGGCACGCGTGTTGGCACCGAAGGCACTGGCGGCGTCGCGGCGTACACCGCCCGTGATGAACAGGCGATCGCGCAAGGCGACCTGCTGCTCGACGTAGTACCCGAGCGTGCGACGTTCGTTGATGCCTTGCGTGCTGGAGCGCGTGGCGGCGGAGGACACCGTCACACCGCCGGGCGGCAAAGCGATACCCGTGCCGGCCGTAAATCCAACGGCGTTGCGGATGTACTGCATACCGATGGACGTGGTCGACTTCATCCAATCCGTCAGCTGAAACGTACCGGTCGCGCCGTAGTCAGCCGTCTGTTGGTTGATGTCCAACTTCTGGCTCGTGATGTTACCGGAGCGCACCGTTCCGGTGTTCGGACCCTCTCCGACTTTCGCAATGAACAGGTCATTGCGGCTCGTGTAGTCTGACCCGATGGCGGCGCGCGTCGACAACCACGTGGTCGGCGTCCACTGAGCCGACACGCTGTTGATGAAGCGGTTGAGACCCTGCGTGGTCGTCTGCGATAGCACGTCACCCATCATGAACGAGCGGTAGTACTTGAGCGAATCGCCCTGCGCATCACGCAGGTCACCGCGCCACGGTCCACCGAGGGCGTTTACCATCAAACCGTTGGCGTTGTCTTCGTTCTGCGGCAACCGCAGGTTGCTGTTCACATAGCCGGACGACGCCTGCACGAAGAGTCCCTTTCGGAGCTCAGCGTTCACGTTCGCACGGAAGCTGTTACGCGCCAGCGCGTTCGGACGCATGATGTCGGACGGCAGTTCGCTCACGCCGCGGCGCGCCTTCAATCGTGCCACTTCGTTGTCCGGCATCTTATAGATACCCGTCTCGCCTTCCGTCTGGCCGGAGACGAAGAACTGCACCTTATCGGTACCGCCCGACGCCTGCAGGTTGTACTGACGACGGCTGCCGTCGCCGATGGGCGTTATGCCAGGAGTGTTGAGCACGTTACCGCGCGACAGCGAGTCGGTGGAGGTGCACGCCCCCGATGCAACGGCGGTCAGCAAGCAGATGTTCGAGACGCCCGGCGCGGCGGCCGTACGGCCCCAGAGCGTCCACATGTCCGGGTACTTGGCCGTGTTGGCGATCTGGCCGTTCTCGACGCTCAGATTGTACGTCGTCTTGCCCGACTTACCGCGCTTGGTCGTGATGACGACCACGCCGTTCGCCGCTTCGGTGCCGTACAGCGTGGCGGCCGACGGGCCCTTCACGATTTCGATGGACTCGATTTCGGAGGGGTTGATGTCGTCCAGACGCGACGGACCAGAACCACCGACGCCAAGGGCGTTGTTCGTGGTCGACGTGGCACGCACACCATCGATGACGACGATGGGATCGTTCGACAGCGAGAACGAGTTCTGGCCGCGGATACGGATACGCGAGCCGGTACCCGTGGCGCCGGTCTGCACGACCTGCACGCTGGAGGTACGGCCGGAGAGGAGGCTGCCCATGTTCGACACGGGGAGCTCAGCGATCTTCTCGGCCACGTTGATCTGCGCCGTGGCGTTCGCCAGTTCGACCTTGCGCTGCTGACCGGTCACCGTGGTGACGACGGCGGCGAGCGAGAAGGCGGCCTGCTTGATCTGCACGTCCGCGACCACCGGCGTGGCGCCGACGGTGACGGTGACCTTCTGTGCTTCGTAGCCGATCCGGTTCACGTCCAGCGTGACCGCACCGGTGGTGGTGACGCGCAGCGTGTAGCGGCCGTTATCGGCCGTGAGCGTACCGTTTTGCGTACCGGCAACCAGCACGCGCACCTGCGCGACCGGATTGCCCGTGGCCGCGTCGGTGACGCGACCGCTGATGGTGCCGCCGGCAGCCTGTGCTTCCGCACGCGGCGCCGCCGTCAAAGAAGCGCCGAACAGCCCTGAGAGCAGGGCGAGTCGTGCGCAGGCAGCGGCCAGTGGGCGGCTAAAAACGGAATGATGTGGCGAGCGGCTTCGCTCGCCACGATCAGTCGCAACGGGTCCGAACAATCGCATCTCGTGACTCCCTCAGAGAGCTGGATCACTCAACGGCCACCCAGTGTGGCCGAACATGCCACGGCCCAGCCCTGCACGCCGAGGCGCGCAGCAGCAGACGGACCGTGTCACTACGGTGCACGGGTGCCGGAACACCCGATTGGCGCGAGGGAACGGGACGACGCAGCGGACGATCGCGCATCGAACCCGGGTACGTGCGAGGCACGCGGTGGGAAACAGCAAACAACGAGAGATCGGTGGACCAACAGCGACCGACGCCGATCCGTCACCGAAGACGGCGGAAGCGTCCCGCACCACAATCGGTTCGGACCACAACTGTCGGACCGACACCGCCCGCGAGAGGGTACGGTGCGCGGCGACCGCTGTCAATGTCACGGGGGCCGATACGTGCCCGTGACGGAATATTCAGGCGCCGCCGCCGCCCGCCGACGACAAACGGCCTGCGGCTTACGGGACGAGCCGTTCCCCGGGAGGGGGCGCCGGCAGTTCGAACTTGAGCCCCGACATCGTGGCCGAATCCGCCACCAGCTTCGTCTCACCGGCCGGCAGGCCGTTGAGCTTGAGGATGTAGGCGACGGAATTGAGATACTCGTCGGCGCTCAGTGTGCCAGGGGCGTCGTCCGGCATCGTGGTCCGGATCTGCTCATACAGTTCGAACAGACTCCGCCCCACCCACTTTGTCCGGAAGTCCGCGCTGGTCACATCCTTTGACTCGTGGCACCCGGCGCAGGTTTTCGTCCACACCGCAGCCCCGTCGGTGGCCTGGGCCTCCGAATACAGTTTGGCCGTGTCCGCCGAGAACATCGCCGCCGTGAGCGGGGCGAGTGGGGCGGGACGCTGGGCGGACATGCGGGTGCCGCCAAGAACGCTGGCGGCTACCACCGCCGCGAGAAACGCGCTGGGAAGAAACGTGCGAATCGTCATAGCGGTGCAACGTGTGCAAATGACCGGGCGCTGACAAGACCGGGACGTGCAAAACCCGCGCGCCGGCGCTGAGCAGAGGCATGTGGTTGCGGTCCGGTGCCCCGCGGGGCATACTCGCCGCATGACGCGCTTGCCCTCTGATTCCGACGCCCCCTCCGCCGCGGAGCCCGCGGCGTCTTCCCTGCCACGCCGCGACTTTCTCCGGCTCGCCGGGGTCGGCGCCGGGGCCTTACTCACCACCGGCTGCGTCTCGACCGGTGCCGCCAGCGGTGGGTTCGCCGGCATCGCGCCGGCGCGCGGCATCGTTCCGGGACGCGCCCGCGACGGCGGCGTGGGACACGTGGTGGTGATCGGCGCCGGCGCGTGGGGCGGCTGGACCGCTTACCACCTGCGTCAACGCGGCGCCCGCGTCACCCTCATCGACGCCTACGGCCCGGGCAACTCGCGCTCCACCAGCGGCGACGAAACCCGCGGCATCCGCTCGTCCTACGGCGACCGCGCCACGGGCGAACTGTGGACCCCGTGGGCCCGGTCCGCCATTGAGCGCTGGCGGGCCTTCGAGCAGGAATGGGCCCCCGTGTTCCGCACGTCCTACTTCCATCAGACCGGCGACGTGATCATGCGCGCCACCGAAGAGCCGTTCATCAAGAACACGCTTGCCCTGTGGAAGGCGAACAACGTGCCGCACGAGGTGCTCTCCGGGGCCGAGGTGCGCAAGCGCTATCCGGTCATCAAGGCCGACGATATCACGATCGCCATCACCGAACCGGACGCCGGTGTGGTGCGCTGCCGTGCCGCCACGCAGGCGGTCGCCGCCATCGGCGAGAAGATGGGCGTCAAGCTCGTGATCAGCCGGGTGCGTCCCGGCCCCACGGTCAACGGCGCCATGGACGGTGTGATCCTCGAGGACGGCACCACCGTGCGGGGCGACGCCTACGTGTTCGCGTGCGGCCCGTGGCTGCGCAAGCTGTTTCCGTACATGGAAAACCGCATGAGCGTGCCGATCGGGGTGGCCTGCTACTTCGGCGTCCCCGTGGCCGACCCGCGCTTCAGCTTCCCCAACCTCCCCAGCTTTAACTTCCCCGGGGTCACCGGCTGGCCCGTGCTCCCGGTCGACTCACGCGGATTCCGCGTGCGCGGAGCGATCGCCCCGCCGGCTCCAGCAGCCGGAGCGGCCGCGACACCAGCGGCCGTCGGCCCCGCCGCCGGCGCGTCAGCCCCCGCCGATCCGGCACAGCAGGATCCGGACACCAGCAGCCGGTGGGCCAGTCAGGATCGCATCGATGGGGCCCGTCGCTTCCTCGCCGCCCGCTTTCCCGCGCTCGCTAACGCGCCGCTGCTGGAAACGCGTGCCTGCCACTACGAGTCGAGCGTCAACCGCAATTTCATCATCGACTACGTCCCGGGTACGTCGAACGCCTGGATCGCCGGGGTGGGTCAGGCCGAGGGCTTCAAGTTCGGTCCGGTGGCCGGTGAATACGTGGCCCAGCGCGTGCTGGGGATCACCGGGGATCCGGCACTCGTGGCGGCCTTCAAGCTGCCCACCGAGGAATACGAGAAGCGTCCCGGATGATGCGACGCCCCGCCTTGCTGCTCGCAGCCGCGCTGTTCTTCGCGTACGAACAGTGGTCGTTCTACCAGTGGATCCAGCAGAACGGATCGGTGGCCGCCGGTCTCACCCACGCGTGGACTACCCTCCGTCAGGATCCCATGGTGTTCATGGCCTGGAACGACATGGGGGTATTCACCGCGATCGTGCTCGTGTGGCTGGCGCGCGACCTGCGCGCCCGCGGCCGCGCCATCTGGTGGTGGCCCGCCACGCTGCTCATGGGCTGTCCGCCGCTGCTGGTGTATCTGGCCACGGGTAGCGACGCGTCTCCCCGTGCCGGAGCACCCGGAACCGCTCCGCTGGGATCCCCCGCGCCGTAAGCGCGGCGGCGAGATCGCGCGGCGGCTGATCGAGCGGCTCGTCGGTGAGCGCGAACGTGCCCCAGTGCACACCGATCGCTTCGCGCGCGCCCACGTCCAGCATCACCTGCACGGCCTCGTCGGGATTCACGTGCTGCGCCCGCATGAACCATCGCGGCTCGTAGGCGCCGATCGCGATCGCGGCCGCGTCGAACGGCCCGAAGCGCGCGCCGATGGCGCGGGGCTCGTCGGAGTATCCGAGATCACCGGAAAACCAGAACCGGAAGTCGGGATGCACGATCGCCCAACTTCCCCACAACGAGTGGTTGCGGTTGAACAGTGTGCGGTTCGACCAGTGCTGCACCGCCAGAAAGTGCAGCGCGATCTCACCCGTGCGCCCCGGCCACCGTACCACGTCGTCCCAGTCGCAGGCCGTCACCGCGGCGCGGCCGCCGCGCGACGGCAGATGGCGCGCAAACCACGACTCGGTTCCGCGCGGCACCACGAACACCGGAGGCCCACCGGCTTGCCTCGCCACCGCGCGCATCGACGCGCGGTCGAGGTGATCGTAGTGATTGTGCGACAGCAGCACGACGTCGATGCGCGGCAGCTCGTGCGCGCGCACCCCCGGTGGCTGATGGCGCTTCGGTCCTGCGAACGGCACGGGTGACGCGCGCCGGCTGAACACGGGATCGACCAGGACGTTCACGCCGTCGATCTGGTACAGCAGCGACGAGTGCCCGATCCACGTCAGCGCCGGCGCGGTGCGGTTGGCGTGCAGGAACGCGAGATCGGGACGCACGCCCACCACCTGCTGCTGCGGCGCCTTCGGGAGGCGATCACGCGCGCGCTGCAGCATCCACCGGCCCACGCCGGCCCCGTCGATCTCCACCCCCGACCGGTTTGCGTACCGGCGCGGCTCCGGCGGACTCATACTTGAGCGCTCACCGCGCCGTCCTCACTCCGCCGCGGCCGCACTGCGCCGCTTGTTGGCACGCGCGCGGAACGGCAGCAGGAACAGATACATGCCCGTGATCCACAAGCCGAGCACGACCACCGCCGCCGGCAGGAACACCCAGAGTTTCACCAGATCATGAAACCATGATCCATCGTGCAGACTCTCGATGAGATCCGAGCGGCGATAGGTGGACTGCAGCAACGCGCCGGTGGCGAGGTCGAGCTGCAGCTCCCAGTGATCGACGGTCACCACCTTCACGATGCCCTTGCCCGGGCGGACATCGAGCCGGTCGATGTCCTCCCAGCTCGAGACTTTTGCTTCGGGCACCGACTTCGCCGTCGCGAGGACCCGCTCCATCGTGACTGTCGGCACGTGCACCGACGTCTTCTGCTCGGGCGGCTGCACCCACGCGAGCTGCTTCTTGAGCTGCAGCAGCAGGCCGGTGCAGACCACGATGAGGAACGGCAGCGCCACCGCGATCGAGCCCCAGCGATGCAGCTTCCGATTCCAGATCCGCGGATTGAAGGACGTCACGGTTTCCGCTTACCCCACACCGGCGGCGACGGCTCCTTCGCGGCGCGATCGTTCTTCCACATGGAGAGCAGGCGCATTGCTTCCTGCACCGCCCGCTCCAGCTGCGGATCGCGACCGGCGATGACCTCCTTCGGGAAGTTCTCCACGTCGATGTCCGGTGCCACCCCTTCGTTTTCCACGGTGAATTTATCGTCGCGCGAGAAGAAGCCGAAGCGCGGTGCAATCATCGAACCGCCGTCCACGAAATTCGGGGTATCGGTGGTGGCCACCAGTCCGCCCCATGTGCGCGCGCCCACCAGCGGGCCAAGCTTGCGCCGCTTGAACATGTACGGCATGAGGTCGCCGCCTGATCCGGCCATTTCGTTGATGATCATGACCTTCGGGCCCCAGATCCCGTTGGCCGGGCTCGTGAACGGATAGCGCTCACCGACCGGATTGTTGAAGTAGCCGTCGTAGTCGCGCCCCAGCAGATCCACGATGTAGTCCGCCGCTGAGCCGCCGCCGTTGTACCGCTCGTCCACCACCACGCCCACGCGATCCTGCTGCGCGAAGTAGTACCGGTTGAAGCTGGTGTACCCGGGTTGCCCGGTATTGGGGAGATACACGTAGGCCAGCTTGCCACCCGACAGCGAATCCACCGCGCGCCGGTTGTGCTCCACCCACGCCCGCGTGCGCAGCCCCTGCTCATTCGCCACCGGCAGCACGGTGATCGTCCGCGCCCCCTGCAGATCGGGGCGCGTGTTCACCGTGAGCACGGTCTGCCGATTGGCCGTCCCGTCCAGCAACCGGAACAGGTTGTCGGCGCCACGCAGCTCCACCCCGTTGATCGCCAGCAGGTAGTCGCCGGTGCGCACGGTCACCCCGGGCGTCGCCAGCGGCGCCCGCAGTTCGGGGTTCCAGCTCTCGGCATCGTAGATGCGCGCGATGCGGTACCGGCCACCCTCGATCGCGAAGTCGGCGCCAAGCAGTCCGCCCGCCGCCGTCGGCACGTCGGGCAGATCACCGCCGCGCACGTACGAATGTCCGATCGCGATCTCGGCCCCCATGTTGTCGAGCAGGAAGTTCAAGTCGGCGCGGTGGTTCACGTGCGCCAGCAGAGGCTCGTACATGCGCTTCACTGCGGGCCAGTCCGCACCGTGGGCGTTTTTCACGTACAGGTTGTTGCGCTGGTTGCGCCAGCCTTCGTTGAAGATCTGGCGGAACTCCTCGCGGGGATCGATGTACGCGCGCAGCGATGCGGTCAGACGCCCGGCACCCGCGGCTGGCACCGTGCGGTCGGAGTCCACCAGATACAAACCGCCCTGGGCGCCGCCGGTGCGATACAACAGCTTGCGTCCGTCAGCGCTCACGACGAACTGCGCCACCCCGGTCGCAAACGGCGCCGCGCGGCGCGTGGACAGCTGGAAGCGGTGCAACGTGTTGCCGCCACCGTTCGCGCCCGCCGTTCCCGACGCGGCGACCGCCTCGAGGAAAAACACCGTGCCGGCGGGTCCGGCGCGGAGCCCGCTGTAGTCGCGCTCCGTGACGGCCTGCACCGCGACGATACGCTGCGGCAACCCGTCGAAATCGATCCGCACCGGGCGGACCGCCGCCACCGCGCTCCGGGCACTGTCGGACCGCGCCGGTGCCGCCGCACTGTCCGTGCGCGCCGCGGCCGTCGCGCCAGCGGCCCGCGCCGCTTCCTCGTCGCTCTCCGGCAGCAGCGGCGATACCTCATCCGACGCGAGCACGGCCAGATACAGCGACCGCACATCGGGGCGATCGTACTTCGACATGTCGAGCAACGACGAATTCAGCGCGAAATTCGTGGAGGCCAGGAACCACAGGTACTTGCCCCCCGCATCCCACGCGGGCGCGGTGGCATCGGCCATACCGTCGGTGACTTGCTTCACCGTGCCACCCGTCACGTCGTACACGAAGATCGCGCGAAACAGCGACTTGAGCCGCTTGGGATACGCCAGATACCGTGAATCGGGGCTCCACACCGGCACGATAGAGCGGTCCGCCATGAAGTACGGATCGGTGTCGGCCACCTTGGCCTGTCCCGTGGCCACATCCACCAGCCAGATCCGGAAATGGGTGTCCTGAAACGCGATCTTCCGCCCGTCGGGTGACCAGCTCGGGGCGTACGGCCGACTCGGCTCCGGCAGCGCGATCTCGCGCCGCGCGCCCAGCCCGTCCTGCGGCGCGATCACGAGCTGGTACTCCCCGCTCCGGTCGCTGAAGTACGCGAGCGTCTTGCCATCCGGCGACCACACCGGCGCGATCTCGGCGGCGCCGCTGCTGTTCGTGAGATTCCGCACGTCCCCCTTCTCGGCGGGAATGGTAAAGATCTCACCCCGCGCTTCCACCGCCGCGCGCTTGCCCGTGGCGGACAACGCCAGACTCGTAATGCGCGACGACACATCCTTCCACGATGCCATCATCCACGGGAAGTCGCCGGCGGCCGTGATGTTCACGATGCGCGCTGTCCCCGTGGCCGGATCGAGTTCGTGCACGTAGCCGGCCTGCTCGAACACCACCGCCCCCGCCGACGCGTCCAGGGACTTCACGTCGAAGTCACGGAACGTCGTGACCTGCGCGAGCCGCTTCGACTTCGTGTCGTACGAGAACACGTTCGACACGCCATCGCGATCCGAGAGGAAATACACCGCGTCGTTCACCCACACCGGGTCCATCTCCTTGGAGTTGGTGAACGGCGTGGAGTCGAGCGCGAAGCTCTTGAGGTCCAGAATCCAGATCGGCTTGTTCTGCCCACCGCGATAGTTGCGGCGCTCTTCGTCCCACGAGCTGGCCATGCGGTACGCCACGCGCCGGCCGTCGGCCGACAGCTTGCCCTGATACGCGCGCGGCATCGGCATCGCCGTTTCCACGCCACCGGTCGCGGGCACCGTCCAGAAACGCGGGGCCACCGTGGGGGCCCACGACGCACGCGGGCTGGCGAACATCACCGCCGAGCCGTCGGGGGTCCACCCCTGCACCATATCGGCCGACGGATGCCACGTGAGGCGCGTGGGTTGCCCGCCCTGCACCGGCACCGTGTACACGTCGGTGTTGCCGGCGTATTCAGCGCTGAACGCCACCAGTTGCCCATCGGGCGAGAGCTTGGGGTTCTGCGTGACCCCCTGGAAGCTCGTGAGACGACGCGCGGCACCGCCACGGCGCTCCACCGCCCAGATGTTGTTGGCGTAGGCAAAGACGATGTGCTGCGCGCTCACCGATGGCGTGCGCAGCAGGCGCGTCCCCGACTGCGCGGGCAGCGAACCGACAGGAAGCGTGAGTAGGGCGAGTGCGGAGAGCACTGCCGACGGGCAGAGAATCGATCGGGACATGAAAGCGCCGGTTAGCCGCGGGAACGGTGACGGAACGACCACGAAGGAGCCGCGACGCCGGAAACCGGTCGCGGCCCATGACAGCCAATGCGCATTGTACGGCGCGGGCACGCGATCAGTTAGCCCTGCGTTCGCGCGCTCGCTCGTGCGTCGGGGAAGCCGTCGGTCAGTACGGCGACACCGCGCCGCGTCCATCCGTGCGCACCCGGAGCGTGGCCAGCGTGCGCGTGGCCACGCGGCGGGGTGCCCCAGTTCCCGTGGCCTCCGGGTCACGCTCGCGTTCGGCCACCACGCGCAGCACGAGCGCCGACCACGGCGGCTGCCGATCCAGCGAGAGCACCGATGCGGCGATCACGAGCACCCGCCCGTCGGGTGAGCGCGTCCACGCGGATGCCGCGGCGGCGCCGTTGGCCCTCACGCCGTCACCCTTTGCCCCAGCCGAATCACGACGGATCTCGACGCGCAGGCGCGCCGTTTCGCCGATCCAGCGCGCGTCGGCGTCGGACAGCGACAGTTGCAGCAGCGCCGTCGTGTCCGCCAGCGCCGCGACCGCATCGGGCACGACGGGGCCGGAGAATCCGCTCCACCGGTCGCGCCGCAGCATGGCGGGCGTGGAGAGCGACAGGAACGACGCCCGCGTACGCGGATCGTACAGGTCGTCAAACCCGCCGAACTGTTGCCGCACCGTGCTGGTGAGGTCGTCGTGCGTGTCCACGACATTGCTCATGACGACGCCCAGCGAGTTGGTCGCGCTGAGCGCGCCGTGCGTGCCGCCCAGCGGGCGCATCCGATTGGCCACCGACACCGCGCCGAGCCCCACGCGGACCTTGTCGTCGAGCGACACCAGAATCGGTGCGGGGTTGAGGGTGACGGTGGTATGGCCCGCCACGATGCGCGGGGGGGCGGCCGGGAACGGCTCCGCCGCCGTGTAGCGCAGCCACGTGGCCGCCGTGGCGAAACTGTCCGCCGACACCGCACGATCGTAGGTCATACGCGCCAGCACGGCGGTGTAGCCCAACGGATCGCCGACCAACGGCCGGTAGCGGTACAGCGTGGTGTCGCCGCGTTGGCGCGTGATGATCTCGGCCATGGCGTCGCGGGCCCGTACCACGATCGCTCCCCGCGCGTCTCGCGTGCTGACGACCGCCACGCCATCGAGCGCCGCCAGCAGCGACGCCACCCGCATCACCGAATCGGGGTGCGCGAACACACCGAAGCCCGTGGTGACACCGTCCACGCTAAACGCGACATCACCCGGATCGACCAGCGACGGGGCCACATGAAAGCCGTGCACCTTGAGGGCCTCGACCACCGGCAAAAACTCCGCGGCCACGGCGCGGTTGTGCCCGTGATCGGATAAAATGACCATCTCGAGGTCACGCCCCGTGCGCCGCCGGTACTCGTGTTGCAGCGCGATCAGTTTCTTGTCGAGGTGCGCGAGATACCCCGCGAGATCGCCGCGGGTATGCTGGAGTGCATCCGGGCCGACGTTGTACGCGTACACGGTGGGCCGCCCGCGGCGCGACAGGAACTGGCGTACGTCCACATCCACTTCCTGACGCGCCACCTGATCGGACATCAGGTACGCGGCGAGATGATGCAGCTTCAGTCCGAAGGCGAGGTCCATGCGCCGTTCGTACTCGATGGGCGTGATGGCGTCGAGTAACTCGCCGACCACCGCATTCTGCCGCGCGCTGTAGAAAATGCGCTGGTACCCCGGTGGCGGCTGCACCCCCAGCATGTCGTGCCACGCGATGTCGCTGATGGAGGGGAAGGTCGAGACCAGCCGGCTGGGCGGCCGGAATGACGCGAACAGCCCACGTGCGCGCGCCGCCATGATATCGCGGTAATCGACCCCGTCGAGCGCCAACACGAGCCGGTTGGCGATGGGCGGCTCGGCCGGTGGACTGCGCCGGAAGGGAACACATGAGAGGGCCAGCGGGCATAACAACAGATGGCCGACGAACTTTCGGACACGGCGGGTGGCGCTGGACATGCGGTGCATGCTACCCTCACGGACGGACCACACAAGCCCACTGCGGGGTCTCCCATGCTGTCACCACTGTCCCGACCTGCGTTTTTTGCCGTGCGGCGTCCTGCGCCGGCGCCGCGGTGCGCCGCCTTCCTGCTGGCGGCGGGACTGCTGGTCGTTGTGCCGGTGGCCGTCGAGGCGCAACGACCGCCTGCCCCGCCGGTGCCGGTCGCCACGGCCGCCGCCGGCACGGGCATCGTGAAGGGGACGGTGGTGACCGACCAACGGGTCCCCGTGGGCGGCGCGCAAATCCGGTTCGGCACGGTTGCCGGGGTCGCCGAGTCCGATGAGAGCGGGCAGTTCTCGGCCAGTCGCATCACCCCCGGCCGACTCTGGCTGCGCGTGCGCCGCATCGGGTACCGGCCGGAGTCGCTGCTGGTGGTGATCGGCGCCGATCAGGTCGTCGACACCACCGTCGTCATGACGCCGATTGCGCGGTCGCTGGCGGCCGTGAAGGTCCTTGGCCGGCGTGACATGAGCGGGCCGATGGCGGGCTTCTACAAGCGGATGCAGACGGGGAGCGGCCGCTTCTTCACCGCCGCGGATATCAGTCGGCGTCTGCCGAATCAGATGACCGACCTGCTGCGCACGGTGCCGGGCATCCGCATCGAGACGCGCGGCTTCGACAACCGGGTACGCATCCGCGGCAACCGCTGCGCTCCACTGGTGTGGCTGGACGGTCAGGCGCTGTTCGCCGGCGAGTTCGACCTCGACTCCGTCGACCCGAACTCGTTCGAGGGGATCGAGGTGTACAACGGTCCCGCCGCCGTGCCCGTAGAATTTCTCGGGAATCAGCGCGTCAGCAGCAGCTGCGGCACGATTCTGCTCTGGTCGCGTCGTGGAGAACTCCGGGAAAAGAAACGGAAGGCGGGAGAGCCCACGCCCGCTGCGCGGATCGCGCAGCTGATCGAGGAGCTGCAAGTGTTCACGGCCGCCGATGTGGAGGTGGCCGCCCGCGTGGACTCCACGGCAATCGTGCGGCCGGTCTATCCCGATTCCCTGTTCGACGCGCTGGTACCGGGCGATCTTCTCGCCGAGTTCGTGGTGGGCACCGACGGCGAAGCGGTCATCGAGACATTCAACGCCATCACCGCGTCCCATCGCTCGCTCATTGAGCCGGTCCGGCGGGCCGTGCGCGAACAGCGCTTCATGCCGGCCCTCCGGCAAGGCAAGGCGGTCCAGCAGGTGATGCAACTGCCCTTTACGTTTGTCCCCGACTCGTCCGCCCGCCGACGCCGCTGAGGCGGCGCGCTCCGCTTCCCTTAGGGTCCGCCTGATGACCACACCGCCGGTGCTCGCACTCGCGCTCGTCCTGCTCGCCACGCTGGCCCCCGCCGCCGCCGCCCAGCGACGCACCGAGATCGGCAAGACGTCGGTCGGCACACCGGTGTTCCTCGAGCCCCGGTCGGTGTCGCGCGCCGATGGCCTCGTGACGGCCACCGTGCGCGTCGCGCTCCAGCCGCCGCTCAAGCATCCCGCGGGTGAGCTGCGCAGCTCGCGCACGATCGCCATGTACAACTGCGCGAAGCAGACCGTGGCCACGAAAGAAAGCTGGTACTACCTCGATGCTGAGGGCACGAAGGTGGGGATGCACAAGGTCGTGAAAATTCCCGGCTTCGGTCCGTCGTTCAAGGGTTCGCTGGCGGATGTCGCGATGCGGCATCTGTGCGCGGCCGCGCCACGCTGACGTTCCCCACCTTCCACCTGCGGCGGCGCGCCCCGCGCCGCACGATTCCCGATCCGCCGAGCTGCCTGTGAATCAACCCGCTGTCCGCCACGGAATCACCGCCGCCGTCCTCCTACTGCTCGGCGCCTGCGCGTCGGGCAGCGGCCCCCGTGCCACCCGCCCACTCACCCCGGCGCAACTCGCCGCGCAGGACGGCGGCATTCCGCCGTACACCACGGCGGATGTCGCCTTCATGCAGGGGATGATCGGGCATCATGCGCAGGCCGTCACGATGTCGTCCTTCGCCGTGGCCAACGGCGCCGGCCCCGAGGTGAAAGTGCTGGCGGGGCGCATCAGTGTGGCGCAGACCGACGAAATCGCGTTCATGAAGTCATGGCTGAGCCGACGCAAGCAGACCGTGCCGACCGGTGACATGGCCGACATGGCGCACGCGCACCACGCCGGCATGGACATGGCCCCGATGGGGGCCACGACGGCGGGCGGCGGCATGATGCCAGGCATGCTCTCCCCGGCTCAAATGGATACGCTGCAGGCGGCCAAAGGGCCGGCGTTTGACTGGTATTTCCTCACCTTCATGATTCAGCATCATCGCGGCGCCATCAGCATGGTGGACGAGCTGATGGCCGCCAAAGGCGCCGCCAACGACGACGACGTGTTCAAGTTCGTCTCCGACGTCGTGGCCGACCAGAGCACCGAAATCGACCGCATGGAACTCTTACTCAAGTCCCGTCCGCGTCCGTAGCCGTCGTTCCGCTGCAGCTTCCCCTCCACTCTCCCCCACCCTCCCCGATGCCAACGCCACTCCGATCGCTGCTCAGCGGTGCTCTGCTCGTCGCCGGCAGTGCGACGGCTGCCACCACGCTGTCCGCACAGCCCCAACCCGACCCGCGCGTCGGCCTGAAAGCCGGCTGGTTCGACGCCGGCGAGGCCGCGTGGAACGTCAAGCTCGTCTCCACCACCAAACCGTCCGCATCGTTCCTCAACATGAGCACGCCCGGTGACGCGCGGCTCAAGAACTCCGACCTGGCCTTCAGCGGCAACCTGGTGTTCCAAGGCAACTACAGCGGCTGGCAGGTATGGGACATCGGCAACCCGCGCAAGCCGAAGCTCCGCACGGCCTTCGTGTGCCCGGGCTCGCAGAGCGATGTCACCGTATATGGCAACCTGCTCTTCGTGTCGGCGGAAGCCGTGGCGGGGCGCATCGACTGCGGTCTGCAGGGCGTCGAGGCCGAGGTGAGCAAGGAACGCGCGCGCGGCATCCGCATCATCGACATCAGTGATGTCGAACATCCCAAAACGATCACCACCGTCCAGACCTGCCGCGGCTCGCACACCAACACGCTCGTCACGGATCCGAAAGATCCGGACAACGTGTACGTGTACGTGTCCGGCTCGGCCGGCGTGCGGTCCAGCGAGGAACTCGCCGGATGCTCGGCGCTCGCGCCCGACGTGGACCCGAACTCGGCGCTCTTCCGCATCGAAGTGATCAAGGTGCCGGTCAAGAATCCGGCGGCCGCCGCGATCGTGAGTTCGCCGCGTATTTTCGAAGGGCTCGGGGAGGCCGTGCGGCACGGCGACGCGGCGAGCGACCGCCGCGAGCGTCCCGCCGGTGCGCCGGCCCGTCCGTCGGTGGCCGGTCGCGGCCCGACGCAATGCCACGACATCACCACCTATCCGGCCGTCGGACTCGCCGGCGGCGCGTGCAGCGGCTACGGCATCCTGCTGGACATCAGCGACATCAAGAACCCGAAGCGCATCTACGCGGCCGCGGACACCAACATGTCAGCGTGGCACTCGGCCACGTTCAGCAACGACGGCAGCAAGGTGCTCTTCTCCGATGAATGGGGCGGTGGCTCATCGCCGCGCTGCCGTGCCACCGACAAGATGGAATGGGGCGCCGACGCGATCTTCGTGCGCAACGGCGACAAGCTCGACTTCAAGAGCTACTTCAAACTGCCCGCGGCGCAAACCAGCCAGGAGAACTGCGTGGCGCACAACGGATCGCTCATCCCGATCCCGGGCCGTGAGGTGATGGTACAGTCGTGGTATCAGGGCGGCATCAACGTGTTCGACTGGACCGACCCCAACCACGCCTTCGAAGTGGCCTACTTCGACCGTGGACCGATGGACGCCAAGGAACTCGTGGGCGGTGGGCACTGGTCGGCCTACTGGTACAACGGGCTGATCTACGGTTCGGAAATCTCACGCGGACTCGATGTGTGGGAGCTCACCCCCAGCGAGCACCTGTCCGTGAACGAACTCGAGGCGGCCAAGCTCGTGAAGTACGCCTACTTCAACGCGCAGGAGCAGCCGCAGGCCGTGTGGCCGGCGGCGTTCGTGGTGGCGCGCGCCTACACCGACCAGCTGGCGCGCAACAGCGCCGTGCCCAAGGCGTGGCTGGATGGCGTGCTGACGCAGCTGGCCACGGCAGAGAAAGCCAAGGGGGCCACGCGCACGGCCGCGTTGAACACGCTCGCCATGCAGCTCGACACCGATGCCGCCGCCAGCCCTGAAGCCAAGCGGGTGCAGGCACTCAGTGGCGTCGTGAAGGGACTCGCCAAGTAGTTCGCGAAGTCACTCCCAAAACAAACGCGGCGGGTCCGAGTGAACGGACCCGCCGCGTTTGTATGCTGGACCGAACCTACGGTACGATGCGCGCCGCCGGCCCGGCGCGATCCACGACCTTCGGCAGCCCCTTCGCATCCAACTGCGCATTCAACGGCGCCAGCTCGCTCGCCAGCACGCCGTCGATCGAAGCCAGATGCTGCTTGAGCTGTTCGCGCAGAATCCCGTCCACCTCGACATGCTGCGTCGTTGGCGAGAAGTCCGAGCTCGACATGCCGTTGGCGAGGTACCCCATCTTCGAGATCAGCATCGACCCGAAGCGGACGCCATCCTGCCCCTGACCGGTCTGCCGCAAATCCACCAGCTTCATCTCGACCTCGATGAGCTTCGCATCAAGCGCGCGGAGTGCGCGGGCGACGTCGGCGTCATTCGCGAGGCGCTGCACCTGCTGCAGTTGCAGACGCACCGACTCCACGCGCTGCACCGCCGATCCGGCATCGTTGAGCTGCTGTTTGATGCCGGCAAGCACCTTTACCTGCGCCGCAATCTCCGCGTCGGTCCCGCCGCTGTTCGGATCCTTGCGTACCTCCAGCGGCTGCGTCTGCACGGTGCCATCCACGGTGAGGCGCACCGCGTACGTGCCCGGCGGCATGAGGATCGACAGCCGACTCGTCCCCGGCGCGGTGCGCCCCTGCGGGCCCGCCACGATGTGCTCCGCATACAGCGGGCTGGTCAGCAGCCGGACTTCCATGCTGGGCTCGTCGCGCAGATCCCACGCTAGGCGGTTCACACCCGCCGAGTTCGACCCACGCAGCGTGCGGACCACTTTCCCGGCTCCATCGAGAATTTCGATCGTCGGGGCGGCCTTCGCCGAAGCCTTCAGGTAGTAATTGATGCTCGCCCCGTACTCCGGATCGTCGCCGGCCGTGGGGTCGTCGTACTGCGTGCTCGGCGCCGTGATGCCGCGGTAGCGATATGCCGCACGGGGCGGAAAGAGGTGCGCTCCCTTCTCCAGCACCGACGCATCCAGCTGCTGCAAGGGCGCCAGATCATCGAGGATCCAGAACCCGCGCCCATAGGTCGAGATCACGAGGTCGTTGAAGTGCTCCTGCACCACGATGCCCGACACCGGCGCGTGCGGCAGATTGTTCTGCAGCGGCAGCCAGTGATCGCCGGCGTCGTAACTCAGGTAGATCGCGTTCTCGGTGCCGAGGTACAGCATGCCGCGACGCGTGGGATCTTCGATGATGACCTTGGCGTAGCTGAGCATGCTCTTCGGAATGCCAGCCACGATCTTGGTCCACGTCTTCCCGAAGTCCGTGGTGCGATACACGTACGGATCGCGATCGTTCTCCTGATGCGCATCAATCGTGAGATAGGCCGTGGCCGCATCCCACTTGCTGGCGGCGATCGACCGCACCGATCCCCACGCCGGAATACCGGCCAGGTTGGCGGTGAGATTGGTCCAGGTGGCACCGTCATCGCGCGAGAGCTGCACGAGCCCGTCGTTGGTGCCCACCCAGATCACGCCTTTCTGCTTGGGCGACTCGGCGATGCCGTACACCACGCCGGAATACTCGACGCCGATGTTGTCGGGGGTGAGCCCACCGGAGCTCGTCATTTTCGAGCGATCGTTGCGCGTGAGGTCGGGGCTGATCACCTGCCAGCTGTTCCCGCCGTCACGCGTGCGATGCACGTGCTGACTGCCGGTGTAGACCGTGTTGTGATCGTGCGGTGAGATCAGCAGCGGCGCATCCCAGACGAACCGGTACTTGAGTTGCTCAGCGGCGCCGTTGGACTGCTGCGGCCACACCTCGACGTTGCGGAACTGCCGACGATTCTCCTCGAACCGCACCACGATCCCGCCCACCATCCCCGAGCCGGAGGCCGTGCTCCAGATGATGTTCGGATCGATCGGATCGGGCGTCGCCCAACCGCTTTCCCCTCCGCCCACCGAGTGCCACATGCCGCGCGAGATACCGGCGCCGCGTCCGCCCTGCACGCGGCTGTTGCTCGGTCCACGGTAGCTGGGCTCGTCCTGCTTGTTGCCGAGCACGTTGTACGGAATGTTGTTGTCGACCGTGACGTGATAGATCTGCGCGTTGTCGAGACGCTGCTTGAACCACGTGCGACCGCGCGTCGTCGTGATCGAGAGCCCCTGATCGTGCGCCACGATCTGACGGTCGGCGTTGGTCGGATCGATCCAGATATCGTGGTGATCACCGCCCGGCGCCTCAAGACCACCGAGGGTCGTCAGTGACCGGCCGCCATCGATCGACCGCGCATACGAGGCGGTCAGGAAATACATCTCGTTGGCGTTGTCGGGCGTGACGGCCATGCGCGAGTAGTAGTGGGCGCGCCCCATCACATTGCGATCGCGATTGATCAGCGTCCACGTGGCGCCGGCATTCTCACTGCGCCATAGCTGCCCACTCTCGGTGTCCTGACCGTTCCATGGCACACCGTCGCCCGTCTCGATCATCGCGAACACGCGGTTCGGCTCGGACGGCGCGATCGCCAACGCCACCTTGCCCACCGGCTTGACCGGCAGGCCATTGCCCTTGAGGCGCGTCCATGTGGCGCCGCCGTCGGTCGACTTGAACAACCCGCTGCCGGGGCCTCCACTGGTGCGTCCCCACGTATGGATCTCGATCTGCCACATGCCGGCGTAGAGCGTCCTCGGGTTGGACGGGTCCATCGCCAGATCGCTGCAGCCGGTGTTCTCGTCCACGAACAGCACCCGCGTCCATGTGCCACCACCATCGGTGGTACGGAACACCCCGCGCTCCTGCTGCGGACCGTAGGCCGTCCCCAGCGCGCACACCAGCACCACATCGGGGTTGGTCGGGTGGATCACGAGTCGGGCGATGCGCCCCGTCTTCTCGAGCCCCATCAGGGCCCACGTCGCGCCGGCGTCGCTGCTCTTGAAAATGCCCTGACCGATCGAGATGTGGCTGCGAATGTGGGCTTCACCGGTGCCGGCCCACACCACGTTGCGGTCGCTTGGTGCGACGGCAATGGCGCCCATCGACATCACGGACTGCTTGTCGAAGATCGAGGCCCAGTGCACACCGGCGTCGGTGGTCTTGTAGATGCCCCCCGAGGCCGCCCCAACGTAGTAGGTGGACGGGTCACCCGCGATTCCGGCGGCGGTGCTGAAGCGATTGCCTTCGGGGCCGATGTGGCGCCAGGGGAGCGCGGCGTACGCCGCCGGGGTGACGGCAGGCGGTACGGCCGAGGCGGCCGGCTTGGCAGGTGCTCGCTGTGCGCCGGCGGCGCCGGCGGCGACGAGCCCCGCGGTCGCGATCAGGGTCGCGGCGAGCGGAGAGCGAAGTAAATGCATGAGGACCTCAAAAGGGGGACGTTCCATAAATGGTACGCCCCCCTGAGGTCCTCGTCAAAACCGCGAATGACCGCGGTTACGCCATCTTCGCCTGCAACCGGCGATCGATGGCGTCAAGGAACGCCTCCGTGTGCAGATACGGCGTGTCCTTCGAGATCAGAATGGCCAGGTCCTTCGTCATCTCGCCCGCTTCCACGGCTTCGATGCACACCTGCTCGAGCGTGCCGGCAAACGCCGTGACCGCCGGCGTGCCGTCCAGCTTGCCGCGATGCGCCAGACCGCGCGTCCAGGCGAAGATCGAGGCGATCGGGTTGGTGGACGTCTTGTTCCCCTTCTGGTGCTCGCGATAGTGACGCGTGACCGTGCCGTGCGCCGCTTCCGCTTCCATCGTCCGGCCGTCGGGCGACAGCAGCACGCTCGTCATGAGACCGAGTGAGCCGAAGCCCTGCGCCACGATGTCCGACTGCACGTCGCCGTCGTAGTTCTTGCACGCCCACACATAGCCGCCTTCCCACTTGAGCGCCGACGCCACCATGTCGTCGATCAGGCGATGCTCATAGGTGAGTCCCTTGGCGTCGAACTGGGCCTTGAACTCGTTATTGAACACTTCCTCGAACAGATCCTTGAACTGGCCGTCGTAGGCCTTCAGGATGGTGTTCTTGGTGCTCAGGTACACCGGGTAGTTGCGCTGCAGGCCGTAGGTGAGGCTGGAGCGGGCGAAGTCACGGATGGAGTCGTTGAAGTTGTACATGCCCATCGCCACACCACCGTCGGCGCCGAACTTGACCACTTCGAACTCCATCGGCGCGCTGCCGTCGGCCGGCGTGTACGTCATGGTCACCGTACCGGCACCAGGCGCCTTGAAATCGGTGGCCTTGTACTGATCGCCGTGCGCATGACGGCCCACCACGATCGGCTTCGTCCACCCTGGCACGAGGCGCGGGATGTTCGAGATGATGATCGGCTCGCGGAAGATCACGCCGCCCAGGATGTTGCGGATCGTGCCGTTGGGGCTCTTCCACATCTTCTTGAGCCCGAACTCCTTCACGCGGGCTTCGTCGGGCGTGATCGTCGCGCACTTCACCGCCACACCGTGCCTCTTGGTGGCCTCGGCCGAGTCGATCGTGACCTGATCGTTGGTGGCGTCGCGATGCTCGATGCCAAGGTCGTAGTAGTCGAGCTCAACATCGAGATACGGCAGGATGAGCTTGTCCTTGATGAACTGCCAGATGATGCGCGTCATCTCGTCGCCGTCCATCTCGACGACGGGGTTCACAACCTTGATCTTGGCCATGCGGAGGTACCGAGGGAGTGCGGAGGGGGTGGATCCGGATGACGAACAATATCGTCGGGGGATGCGCCGGGGAACGGCTCCCGTCGGCGCCGTCCCCCCCGCGCTCGGCACTTGCCAGACATACACATATGCTTATATTACGGATCACCAGACCACCCGATGTCCTTCGCCGTTCCCCCTGCCCCGCCACCCATGCCCAGCTTCCGCCAGCAGCCGGTCGACCTCGTGATCGACGTCCGTTCCAAAGTTGAATTCTGGATGGGGCATCTCCCCGAGGCCGTCTGCCACCCGGTGCAGACCATCGCCGAGACCCTCCCGTCGCTGCCGGGGATCACCACCCAGTCGCGGATCCTCGTGTACTGCGCCAGCGGCGCCCGTTCGGCCGCGGCCGCTCAGCAGCTGCGCGCACTGGGATATCAGCACGTGGTCGATGGCGGACCGATGTCCGCGGCCCAGCCCGACTACACCGCCTAACGCAGGGCGTCGAAGACGCCCACGTCGCGATTCTTCCGCACATTGTCCCAGCGGAAACAGCGGCCGTTCATCGCCACATATACCCCCGGCGCGAGCGCCTGCACGAAGCTCAGCGCGCTCCCCAGATTGAACAGGCCGTCGGAGCTGCCGAAGGCATAGGGCACCATCGCGCCGGTCAGCACGATCGTTTTATCCCGCACGGCCGCGGCCAGCACGGCCGCCGTCTCGACCATGGTATCGGTGCCATGCGTGATCACGAGCTGCGACTCATCACAGCGCACGCACGCCTCGGCGATCCGGGCCCGGTGCGATTCCTTCATCTCCAAGCTGTCGATCATCATCAGCACCTCGACGGTCACGTCCAGCATGCACCGGCCCCGGCGCAGCATCTCCTCCACGTGCGTGGCCTCGAAGTGCAACGTGCCGGTGAGCTCATCGTATTCTTTGTCGAAGGTGCCGCCGGTGACGAACACGCGCAGGCTCATTCGGTCTCCGTGATGTCGGCTTCCGCCGCGTCAGCGGCACTCTTCCGCGCCGCCCGCGCCCGCGCGCGCTCCTTCGCGGCCTTTTCCTTCGCCTTCTTCAACGCCTTCGCCGCCCGCACGCGCTCCACGGCCGCGATCGCCGCTTCACGGGCGGCAATCGTTTGCTCACGCGCGATCCACTCGGCGCGGTCACGGGCCTCGGCCTGCCGGGTGCGCTCCAGGCTCTGCTCGTCGCGCCACGCCGCCACCTTCGCGTGATCACCGCCCACCAGCACGTCGGGCACGGTGAACCCACGATACTCCGCCGGCCGCGTGTAGCTGGGCGCACTGATGCCCCGATCGAAGAACGAGTCGGTGCGCGCGCTCTCCAGATCGCTCATCGCGCCCGGCAGCAGGCGCACGGTGGCGTCGATGATGGCCAGCGCGGCCGGCTCACCGCCGCTCAGCACGAAGTCCCCCAGCGACAGCTCCTCGGTGGCCAGATGCGTGGCCACGCGCTCGTCGATGTCCTTGTAGTGACCGCACAGCAACGTGAGCTCCGTGCCGGCGGCAAAGCGCACCGCATCGGCGTGCGAAAATCGACGCCCCCGGGGCGACAGCAGCACGATCGGCGCCGCGGCCTGCACCGACTCCACCGCCTCGAAGAACGGACCCGGCTTCATCACCATGCCGGGACCGCCGCCGAAGGGATAGTCGTCCACCGTGCGGTGCCGGTCATACGTAAACGTGCGCAGGTCGATCAGCCGGTATTCCACGCCGCCGGTGCCGGCCGCCTTGGCCGGAATACTGATCGACAACGGTCCCGCGAAGAACTCGGGGAAGATCGTCACGACGTTGATGCGCAGCACGGTGTCTGCGCGCTAGCTGTCGAGCAAGCCGTCGAGCGGCTTGAGCACGATCGTGTTGCGCTCCTCGTCCACCCGCTCCACGATCTCCGGACGCCACGGCACCAGCGGTCGGCCGGTGGCGGTCTCGACCTCGAGAATCAGCCCCTGTGGCGCCTCGTACACGTCGCGCACTTCGCCCACGTGCCCCTGCCCGTCGACTTCCACCTGCATGCCGATGAGCGCGAAGATGTACATCTCATCCTCGTCGGGCTCGGGCATGTCGGCGGTGTCCGCCAGCAGGTAGCGACCGCGCCACGCGTCGGCCACATCGCGGTCGGTCACCTCCGCCACGCGCACCAGCCAGTCCGTGTTCATGGGACGGCCGTCTTCGATGTGGAGCATGGCGGCGGACGGGTCACCACTGAGTTCGCCCTTCCGGTCACCCGCATAGATCACGGCGCCGGACGTGAAAATCACGTCCGGCGCCGCAGCGAGCGACTCGACGGCCCAGGCGCCGCGCACACCATGCGCGCGACGCACCCTGCCGACAATCACATAGTCCGCCAGATCAGGCCTCGGGCAGCGCCACAGCGGTGGCCTGCAGCTTGGCCGCCAGACGCGCTTCGTGACGGGCCTTGAGCACACCGGCACGGCGGAGCAGCGAGCGGACGGTGTCGGTGGGCAGCGCGCCGACGTTCATCCAGTACTCAACCCGGTCGATCTTGAGGTTGATGGCATTCTCGCCCAGCTGCGGCTGGTACTGTCCGATGATCTCGATGAAACGGCCGTCGCGCGGCGCCT
This sequence comes from Gemmatimonadota bacterium, assembly GCA_031127095.1. Classification (GTDB taxonomy): domain Bacteria; phylum Gemmatimonadota; class Gemmatimonadetes; order Gemmatimonadales; family Gemmatimonadaceae; genus Gemmatimonas. Next base: position 3,299 of record JARIEX010000021.1, on the reverse strand, counting down.
TCGAATCAGCAATGACGATACGGTACATCGGGGTCTTCTTCCGGCCTTCGCGGCGGAGACGGATCTTGACGGCCATGTTCTGATCTCAGTTCAGACAGTTGGGACAGCTCGCCAGTAGCACAGCCACCGGCGTTCCGGGCTCGTCGCGAAGTCGGCGTTTCCGACCCGCACCCGGGTCCCCGTTTCCGGGGAGCCTTGAAGCATAGTCAGCGGGGGCCCGGAAAGGTAGATTCGCCCGATCCTACCCCTTCACCCCCGCCGCCTCATGGCTCTCTCGTCGTTACCCGGCCGCGCCGCCGCCCGCTTCTGGCTGGCCAGCGTTGCCCTCCCGCTTACCCTCGGTGCGCAGGAACCCGCCGCCGCCCGCGCCCCACGCGCCGCGGTGGACGCCCCCAAGGGCATGGTGGTCTCCGCCAGCGCCATTGCCAGTCAGGCTGGTCGTGACGTCCTCGCCAACGGCGGCAACGCCATCGACGCCGCCATTGCCACCGGCTTCGCCTTGGCCGTCACCTACCCCACGGCCGGCAACATCGGCGGCGGCGGCTTCATGGTCGTTCGCTTCCCCGATGGAAAGACCACGACCATCGACTTCCGCGAAAAGGCCCCGGCCCGTGCCACGCCGGACATGTTCACCGACAGCACCGGCGCCTACTCGTCACGCGTGCACCACAATTCGCACAAGAGCGTGGGGGTGCCGGGCACGGTGGCCGGCTTCGCGCATGCGCACCAGAAGTACGGCAAGGTGTCGTGGGCTAAGCTCGTCGACCCGTCCGTGAAGCTGGCGGGCGATGGTTTCGCCGTGCCGAGCGGATTGGCGGCCTCACTGAAGGGCGCGCAGCCCCGGCTGGCCGCCTACCCCGCCACGATCGCGGCCTACTACAAGAACGGTCAGCCGTACGCCGAAGGGGAAAAGCTCGTGCTGGGCGATCTCGCCAAGACGCTCACGCGCGTGCGCGATCAGGGGCGCGACGGCTTCTACAAGGGCGCCACGGCGCAGCTCATTGCTGCGGAAATGCAAAAGCACGGCGGCCTGATCAACGAGGCCGACCTGGCCGCGTATCAGCCGGCCGAGCGTGCGGCCGTGAAGGGCACCTATCGCGGGTATGACATCATCTCCATGCCGCCGCCGAGCTCCGGTGGCACAGCCATGATCGAGATGCTCAACATTCTCGAAGGCTACGACCTCAAGAGCCTCGGTCACAACTCGCCGCAGTACGTGCACTACCTGGCCGAGAGCATGCGTCGCGCCTTCCGTGACCGCGCGCTGTACCTGGGCGATCCCGACTTCACGAAGCCGCCGCTCGAAAAGCTGTTAGCCAAGGCGTACGCCACCGAACTGCGCGGCACGATCGTGAAGGACAAAGCGTCGCCGTCGTCACCGGCCGATGTGGCGCAGGGGTACGAGAGCGACGAGACCACGCACTACTCAGTGGTGGACAAGGACGGCATGGCGGTATCGGTCACCTACACCCTCGAAGCCGGCTACGGGCTGGGCGCGGTGGTGGACGGCGCGGGCTTCCTGCTGAACAACGAGATGGGCGATTTCAACGGTAAGCCCGGGCTCACCGACAGCACCGGGTTGGTAGGCACCAAGCCCAACGTCGCGCAGCCCGGCAAGCGCATGCTCTCCAGCATGACCCCGATGATTCTCGCCAAGGACGGCAAGCTCGTAGCCGTGGTCGGCAGCCCGGGCGGACGCACGATCATCAACACCGTCATGGAAGTCGTGCTGAATCTCGTCGACTTCCAAATGCCCGTGCAGGACGCCGTGAACGCGCCGCGGTTGCATCATCAGTGGTTGCCGAACGTGATCACCATGGAGCGCAACGGCACGTCACCGGAAACCGTGAAAGCGCTGGAAGCGATGGGCCACACCGTGCGGCTCGGCGGCAACCAGGGCACCGCGCACTCGATTTTCGTGAACGCCAAGGGGGTCCGGCAGGGGGCCGCCGACCCGCGGGATCGCGATGCCGGTGCGATTGGGCATTAACACGAACGGTGCGCGGTGAGTGAAGCGTAAAAGTGGCGAGTCCTGAGTGTACCAACTCAGGACTCGCCACTTTCACTCACAACCCAAAACTCACAGCCTACTCGCGGCGAGCCACGATGCCCCTTACTTCACCGTGAACGCCGCCACCGCCTTGTAGTTGTCCCACGCGATGACGATCTCGCCGCCCTTGCCCGCCGGCTTCACCATGATCTCCATCTTCTCGACCACGGCGTTGTTGCTCGTCACCGTCATCGGAATGCGCACGAGATCCTGCTTGGCATCATAGGCCATGCCCCCTTGCTTCGTCTGCTTGTTCACCACCAGCTCCCACTTGCCGTTCTCTTCGAGCTTCGTGAACAGCGTGACCGTACCGGCCGGCACCGTGATCTCGCCGAAGGCCAGCGGCTTGCTCGTGGTGAAGTGCGTGGCCTCGTTCGCACCCGTGCGCCACACCATGCCCCACTTCATGTCGCCGAGGCCGTTGAAGAGCACGCGGCCACGCTTGGACGGACGGCCGTAGTTCACGGTGATGTTCGAGCCGTCGATCGTGGTCGCCAAGGAATCGCGCGGCGACACGGGCGCCTTGGGCTGGGCGTCCATCTTCATGGCCCCCTGAGCCGACGCCGAGGCCGCGAACAGGGACAAGGTAGCCACGGCGTAGGCGCCGCGACGAAGCGTACGGGTCAGTGACATCGTGTGGGATTGGTCGGGAATGGAGTAACGAAACAGGCAACATGGGATGTACCCAATCGGCGCCGGAAGAGTTCCCGGCAGCCTACTCCGCCTTCTTGCGCGCTTGAGCGAGGAACGCCGGCTCCAGCTGCAGCAGGCTGGCCAGCTTCCGCATGAGATACGACTCCTGGCTGTCCAGTGCGCCGTCGGCCAGCGCCACCTGCCACATGAGCTCGGCCAAAACGATGCGCTGCGCGACGTCGTAGTCCTTCACGACCAGTCGCGTAAACACGAAGTGGTCCACCGCATCGCGGTTGGCGGCGGCGGCCTCGGCAAGCATCAGCCTCGCCCCGTCCGCCTCCACCCCGAAATGCCGCTGCAGGATCTCCAGGATCCGGTGCTGCTCGGCATCGCTGAAGTCACCGTCGGCGCAGGCCAGTTCCACCAGCAGCGCGCACGCCGCCACCCTCACGTCGTGCGGATGCACCCGGGAGTGCGCGCCGGGGGTCCCCGGCACGCTGTCTCCGATCAACTTGCGAATCGCATCGAGCATGACGCGCGATTACATGCGGGTGGCCGGCCCGATCGCGCGATCGAGCTTGGCCTTGGCGGCTTCCAGTTCCTTCCGCAGGAACGT
>JARIEX010000139.1 GCA_031127095.1 Gemmatimonadota bacterium | reverse complement strand
CCGCCGTCCACGCCCAGCGTGTGCAGCTCCATCAGTTCGCGCGCGTAGTTCTCGTTGAGCCCACGCCGACGTTGCGCGGCTTGTTGCGCTGCCTGCTGCAGTTGCGGATTCTGCGCGAGGCGCTGCTGTACGGCCGCGGCACGACGGGCGGCCTGTCGCGCATTCATCGGGCGCTGCGCGGCGCGCAATGTGGGACGGCCGCTGTCGGCCACGCTCTGCCAGTTGTCGAGGTAGTACAGCATGGCCGGGCTCTTGGCCACGGCCCCCAGCAGGTCGCGGAACGTGCCGAGCGCGTGCGGACGGATCGTCTGGGCGTCGTACTCCGGGAGGAAGTAGCGCGTGCGATCCTTGCCGGCGAACACATTGAAGTGATTCTCCCAGAAGTCGACCATGACCTCCTGCAATTGGCGCTCGCTCACCACCGCGCGCGCCACCCGGCTCGACGCGAGCTCGCCCAGAAAGGCGTACGACGGGCGCCCCTGCTGGCGCCGTCGCACCGAGTCCTCCATCGCCATGGTGGCGTCGCGGCGCTGCATCTGAGCCCGCACCGCCGCGGCTGGCGGAAAGTCGGCCAGCAGCTGTTCACCGGTCCGGCCCAGGGTCGGAAAGCGCGTCAGTAGTTGCTCCACGGCCGCATCCGGCATGCGCTCCGGGTACAGCTGGCGGTCGATCCACGCGTCCACCCCCACGGCGCGCACGGCGTCTACATCGCCGGGCCGGGCGCCGAATGCGAGGCGGTTGAGCACGTGGTGGACCTGCTGGTCGGCTGTCTGCTCACGTGGGGCGCTCTGCGCCGCCACGCCGCGCGGGCTGGCCGCCGTGTGGAGCAGGAGCGCCACACCCACGGGCCAGAGGGCCGGACGGAGCATCGGGAACGGGCGGACAATCGACATGCGGACACTCGCGGCAGAAGTTGTCCGGTGTGACGGACGGCGGGTGGCTTCGTTAAGCGCGCCGCCCTGTATCTTTCTCCGAATATGGCTCACGGCACCGCGCCCCGTCGCTTCACCCAGCTGTTCGATGCGGCCCTCGCCGCCGGCACGCTCACGGCGATTGCCACCGGTGGCGCACTCCTTGGCCTCGGCTGGCGCGACGGGGAGGCCGGGCGCGTGTTCCGTCTGGCCGGCCGCGGACTGCTGGAGCGGTTCGGCGTTGCGTCCTCCGCGGCACCGCTCACTTCGGTCGCGCTCGGTTATCTCCATCACCTCGTGGTCGCCACGGCATGGGGCATCGCGCTGGCGCTGCTCGTGCTCCCACTGCGTGGCGTCGCGCGCCTCGTCGCCGCCCTCGCGGCGGCCGCCGCCTACGGCCTCCTCGCCTTCCTCGTGCTCCCGTCGGCCCTGCGCATCGGATACGGTGTGACGGGAACGGTACCCGGTGCGGTTTCCATCGGGGCGGCGGTCGGGGTTGCTTTACTCGGCGGCGTCTGGGTCGCGATCGGCGAAGGGTACGACTGAGCGTCGTGCGCCGTCGGTGTTGCTCATCACGAGGTAGCCAGTCATTCACGTGGACAGCGCTCGGGGATCGATGCAGCTCCTCGTCTCGCTCGGCCAATTTTCCAGGGAGGCATGAACATGGACGTCCTCGTTCGACTCGAGGCCCGTCCGGGCGATTCGCCGGTGTTAGCGCACGTGAACTCGATTCCCGTGCTCCCATTCGGTACCCGCTCGCGACGTGAAGTCGTGACGCTCTACGGCGAAGCCAACGCGCAATCGCTCGCGCTGGCCATTGCGGCCACCGTCGAAAGTGAGCGACTGGAGGCCCACAGTGGCGTGGTGCGCCATCTGGGTGTCTGGCCCGGCCGCGGGGCGGTCGGTGATGCGGCGTGGCGCGATGACGCCACCGGCCGGCTGGTCACGCTCGATCTCGATATTCCGCTGCTGACACTCGAGGCCCGCGCCGTCGAGTTGCTCGGTGCCTGCGGCGCCACCTTGCGTCGTGTCGCGGCCGGCCTCGCGATGCCGGACTGGCCGGAAGGCACCGAACGGGCGCTCAGCTTTTCCGTGGCCACGGCGTCCACCTCCATGCTCGCGTCGGCGGTTGCATCGGCTGCGGCATCGGCCGGCAACGACACCGCGGCGGACGACGAGGCGGGCGCGGAATCCTGGCTCGACTCGCTCCGGCAAGCCGATGCCTACACCTACGACATCGAGGGTGACTGATCACCTCTGCTTCGTCTGCGCAACACGACGGGCCGCGAACACCCTCACGGTGATCGCGGCCCGTCTGTATTCTGCCGATGGTGCCGGCTCGCCTTACACCTTGTGGTAGCTGATGCGCGCCGCTTCCCGCCGGTCGGCGCCTTCGTAGATCTCGAAGTCACTGAAGAACGCCGGCGCTTCCTGCTGGAGCACGCGCAACGCCATCACCGCCAGCCGGCGGATCTCCAGCTCGGCCCCTTCACTGGACCGCAGCTCCAGCATGGTGCGCCACGCGCGGGCGTTGGCCGTGACCACGATCTTGGTTTCCGTGCTGTTCGGCAGCACGCCGCGCGCCGCTTCCCGCGCCATTTTACGGCGGTGCACTTTGTCGTCCACCCATGCGTAGCGCGTCATCAGCGCATCGACCAGGGCGATGTAGCTCTCCACCGCGCTCGTGACCTGCGCCCGCCACGCCTGCTCCAGCGGGGCATCACCGATCATGGCCGGCGGCATCACGAACTGCGCATCGCTTTCGTCCACATAGCGCTGCGACAGCTGCGAATACGCGAAGCCGGCGCGGTGGCGCACCAGTTCGTGGGTAAGCGAGCGGCTCACCCCCTCGAAGAGCAGGGAATAGTTGGCGTGTTCGAGCACGCTGCCATGTCCCTGCTTCTTGATGTTCTCGAGGTATTCGCGCGTGGAGCGTCCCGCCGGATTGCGCTGGCTCATGTAGCACAGGCGCCCTGCGAACTCGGCCAGCCGCTCGCCGTCCGTGGACTCCCCGATCCACTGCACGGGCAGGTGGCTGGCCTCGGTGAACTGCGGACGGGAGAGCACGGTGATCGCGGGCTCGCGGAGAATCGCGGCGTCAGAGAGCGGCATGGAAGCGAAATCGGGGGAATGGAGCGCTGGCCCTGAGCCAGCCACGCCATAATATCGCCAATTCCGGCCCCGGCGCACCCGTCATCCGGCCGCGCTGGGGTTCACTCGCTCGGCGGTGCCCCCGCGGGCGGTGCTAAAACAGCTGCACCCACGAGCGGTGCTTGGAGCGCGATGGCTGGCCGAGGACGCCCAGCGCCTGATTGACCGCGCATTGCGAGAAGGTGAGCGACGCGTTGCCGGTGATCGACGTCGTCTGGTTGTCCGCATTCCGTGAGACGACCGACCCGAAGATCTTCGTCGTGCCCAGGGCGACGAGCTCGTCTCGGACGAGAATGATGCCGGCAAAGGTGAAGTTGCCGTTGATGCGCAGGCTGCCATCAACGATCAGGAGCCCCTGTCCGCGGCCCGACGACAACGAAAGGTCGCCCGTTGAATAAATGATTGGGAAATAGCTCTGGCAGCCCACCACGACGCCCCCGCCGGTCCGCTTCGGCTCACCCCAGTTGTTGCTGCCGTAGGTGCAGGCGGTCGCACTCCCCGACGGCGATGGATTGGAGGAGTTCGTGGCACTGATGTTGGCGCGAGCCGCGAGGGACGCCCACGTCTCGCCGCCGAAGGTGGTGAGGGCCCCGGCGCTGTTCAGTGAGGCATCAGCTCTGTTGCCACCGACCGTCAGCGTTTTTGGGCCTTGCACCGAATCGACACTCGCGCCCGGCTTGTAGCTGATGGCAAACGTGTCGCGCGCCGCTGCACAGCCGGTCCACCCCGTGGGGGGGGTATTCTTGCCGGATACCGCCGCCGATCCCTGCATATCGATGTTCCCCAGCAACGACATCGCGCCGCCCGGAATCATCGTGGGCGCCGACATCCGCACCAGCATGGCCACCTGCCGTTGCGACTCCAGCTGCCCGTTCCCCACGCTCGAACGCCCCAGCGAACTCACGAGGAATGTGGTCCCGTTCAGGCGCATCACCGCCACCCGCGCGGTATCGCCGGTGACGACGGCCACTTTGCTCGAGTCGATCGCGCCCACGGCCATCGTGCTGCGCGTGGACGGCCAGCTCTCCAGCGTGCCGTTCAGGCCGTACTCGGCAATCGTGAGGGCGCGTTGCTGCACCAGCATGTTCCGCCCGGCCTTGAACTCCTGCATCGTGCCCATCACCGCGCTCGTGGAGAGCACGGCCAGCAGAATCATCGCGATCAGCACCAGCAGCAGAGCGCTGCCGCGACGGGCGCGGCGCGGGTGACGGGGCGTGATATGCGGACGGGCGGTCATCGGCGGTTCCGGATCGCGACACTAATGGATAAGGAGTCCAGCACGGACGTCGTCCCCGACCCCACCACGCCGGAGCTGCGCTCCCCGGCGGCGCGTGCGGTGACATCGATGCGCGCGATGTTGCGCGACGAGGCGACGGCGGTGACGGCGGTGCCGACGCTGTCGTACATCGCAAAGCCAAGGCCACCGGTACCGGCCGCACTGGCCGCTTGAAAGGGGCCGGCGATGGGCACCGCCGTTCCCCACGCGCCGGCGGTGTACTCGGTGCGCTCGAGGTAGGTGTTCCCAGACGCCTGGGCGGCCAGGGCGTAGCGGGTGGTGCGCAGCAGTCGCAGCGCCGACCCCGCGAGCACCGAGTCGGGGAGCGTTGGGGTCACGGTCAGCCGTGTGCGCGCTTTGGCGGCGTCGAGCGCGGCGTCGAGATACGGCGACGCGGGACAATAGGTGGTGCTGCTGGCGATCGCCGTGATGCGATGCGACGACCAGAATTCGCCCTTCACGCCGGAGGAGTCGCTGCGCAGTACCACCACCGTGTCACCCACCGCCGGATCGGACGTCCAGCTGGACAGCTGAATCCGTCCCATGTTGGCCGGCGCGAGATCGAGTTGCGTCCGTGACGGGGTGTTACACACCACGGCCGACCCCAGCATGTTCCGGAACGTGATGGACATCTTGTCGAACGTGACCACGTCGCCGCCCGCCGACGACACCGCGCGCAACTCCGCGGACATCACGTTGACGGCGGTGCGCAATTCGCGGCGGACATCCATCTGCTGCGTGGTACGCTGGTAGAAGCGCTGTTGCCCCATCATGACCGTGGCCACCAGCGTCCCGAGCAGCCCCAGGATCGTCATGGTGATCAACAATTCGACCAGCGTGAAGCCGCGTCGGCTGGTGCTCATCGGCAGGCCACCATCGTGGTGTACACGATCGGGGTGGCTTGCCGCGGAATGGTCACCGTGACCTGCACGGTGGCCGTGTTGACGCCCTGCGTAACGAGCCACGATTCCTGAATGCCTTTGGTGGTACGGGTGGCGGAGGCCACGCCGGCCAAGGCCAGATTGGCGCACGACAGACTGGACAGCGAATCCAACCGGGCCTGGGCGACGGCCGCGGCCACCGTCTGACGCCGCCCGCCGCCCACTTGCTTGGCGATCGCGTTCGAGGTGCTGAGCAGCCCGCCGATGGCGACCATCAGCAACACGAAGGCGATCAACACTTCGATGATCGACGCCCCGCGCCGCGGGCGCGCGCACGCGGGGGTCGTGCGTCCACTGGCCACGGCGCGGCTCACAGGCGGCACCCACGCCGCAACACCACGCCGGCGCCGCTCACGCACACCGTATCGGCGTAGGATCCCACCGTGAGTTGATACTTGGCGATCGTGGCCCGCACCGGTGTCACGAGGCCGCGGGCGTCGAACACCACCGCGGTCGGGGCCCCATCGAGTGCGACGAGGCTCGTCCCGAACGTGGCGCTCATGAGCGCGGGGCGCATCACCGTCGTGGCGGCATTGGTCAGGCCGCTCAGCACCGTCACGCCCACGGCGTTACCGCTCAGGGAGAGCGTGGCCTGTTTGCCTTTCTGCATCGCCGAGGCGCGCGCGGTCGCGAACGACGCCTCGACCAAGTCGTGGCTCGCGCGCAACGTGGTCCGCGCCTTGAGCTCCGTGAGCCGCGGCACGGTGAACATCGCCAAAACCCCCATGATCACGATGACCAGGAGGACTTCCGGGAGGGTGAACCCGCGGCGGGGGGGAGGCGGAAAAGGTGTCGGCAACGTGGATAGCAGAGTCCGTATTAGACGACCGGACCGGTCTCCGCGTTACGTCGGTAGACAAAATGTTTTGCCGCTGGAACGGTGGCACGATGCAGATGCTGTTTTTATCGATGCGGCGCGATCCCATCCAACCGGAACCGGTTCCACGTCCGGGAACGCTCGATGTCGTCCAGTACCATCCGCGCTTCGGCCGGGAGCGCCGGCGCCTCGAGGTCATGCCGCAGGATCCCGATGGACTGATCCCCGTCGCGTGCCACCTTGCACCCCGGGTTGAGCACCCCCGACGGGTCGGCGGCCTCCTTCACGTGCGCAAACGCGGCGCGCGCCTCGAGGCTCCACATCCGGTCCAGCAGCGGGGCGCGCAGGCGCCCGTCCCCGTGTTCCCCCGCCAGCGTCCCCCCCAGCGCCGCCGTGAGTCCGCACACCTCCTCCAGCACACCATGCACGCGGTCGCGCCAGCCGGACTCGGTCACGTCCACCAGCGGATTCACGTGCGCATGCGCGTCGCCTGCATGGCCGAAGATCACCCCACGCATGTCGAACCGGTCCAGTATGCGGCGCACCCCGCGCACATAGTCCGGGAAGCGATCCGGGGGGACGCACCCGTCCTCGATGAACTGCATCGAGCGCAGACGCGGCGCGAGGCGCGAGAGGATCGGGCTGGCTGCGTGCCGCAGCGCCCAGAGCCGGTGCTCCTCCTCCGCCGACACCGCCGTGTGCACCCCGCGGGCGCCGTGCCCCCGCGCGCGCGCCGCCAAGCGGGTCACCGCGTGGAGGGCCTCGCCCGCGGTCACGCCCTCCACCTCCATCAGCAGCACCGCCTCCGCATCCAGCGGGATCCCCGTCGGCCCGTCCGTCTCGGCCACATCGAGAAAGGTGCGGTCGAGCAGCTCGCAGGCGGTGGCACCGTCGAGATGGGCCGATACCGCACAGTCGGTGGCGGCTTCGAGCGTGTGGAAGGTGGCCAGCACGGTGGCCGTGGCGCCCGCCACCGGGATGAGCGCCAGCTCCACCTCGGTGAAGAGCGCCAGCGTCCCCTCGCTCCCCACCAGCAGGTCCACGAGATGGCCCTCGGGGCGCAGGGCCGCCGCAATCGCGTACCCCGACGATTCCTTGCGCACGCCGGGATGCTCCAGGGCCTGCGCCGGGATCGCCCCCCCCAGCTGATCGCCGATCTGCCGCAGCGCATCGGCCAGTCGGCGGACCGCCGGCACACCGACTGGCCACGGGGAGTCCCGCCGCACCCACACGTCGGTGCCGTCATCGAAGACGCACCGCACCGCCGTTACCCACGGGCGCGTTGCCCCGAACCGCAGCGTCCGGGCCCCGGCGGCGTTGGCGCCGACCATGCCGCCGATCGTGCAGAAGCGCCCGCTGGACGGATCCACCGGGAAGCGCAGCCCGCACCGGCGCGCCGCGTCGTCGATCTCGCCGCGCGTGGCCCCGGCACCGGTCCGGATCCGGCGCGCCTCGGTGTCCACTGCGCCCACGTGGCGCAATCGGCTCAGGTCCACGATGACGCCCGGTCCCACGGCACCGGCGGCCATGCCGCTGCCGGAGCCGCGCGGGATCAGCGCGATCCCTTCGCGCTTGCTCCAGCGCATGAGCGCCGGCACGTCGTCCGCGTCGGCTGGGACCGCGACCGCCGCCGGAATGCAGCGGGCGATCCCCGCCCCCTCCGCGTAAAGTGCGCGGGCCAGCAGATCGGTGCGAAACACACCGCGGAACTCCGGAGGAGAATCGATCACCCTCCAACCTCGTGTCCTGCCGTCCCGTGCGGCAAGTCCGCCGCGGGCCGGTTCTGTGCCGGCGCGCACACGACGTTGCGCTCACGCACCTGCGCCGGCTGTCGTATCTTCCCGCCCATGACTCTGCCCACCGCCGTCTCCGCCGCGCTGGCCCAGCGCGATGCCGCCCGTTTTTGCGTGGCGATCCTGCCGGCGGTGTCCCGCACCTTCGCCCTCGGCATCAAGGCGCTCCCGGGAGCGCTGGGGCAGGCGGTCCTCGACGCCTATCTGCTCTGCCGGATCGCCGATACGGTCGAGGATGCGCCGTCGGTCGATCCGCAGGTCAAGGCCGCGCTGTTTGACGACTTTCTCGCCGCCTTCACCGATCGCGTCGCCCTCGACCGGTTCGTGGCCGGTGTGCAACCGCTCACGGGCAACGAGGCGCATCTCGCGCTCACGCACCACGCCGATTTGGTGTTCGCCCACTTCGCGGGGCTGCCGGTCAAAACCCGCGCCGTCGTGCAGAAGTGGGTGGCCGAGATGGCCGTCGGCATGCGCAAGTTCGTGCTGCTGTATCCCGACGGCATCCGCATCCAGACCATCGAGGA
>JARIEX010000138.1 GCA_031127095.1 Gemmatimonadota bacterium | reverse complement strand
TGCATGACTTGGCGATCAAGGAAGGCGACCTCATCGCCGGTACGCATGGCCGTTCGTTCTACGTGATCGACGACATCAACGTGCTGCGGCAGCTCACGGCCAGCGCGATGGCCGAGCGCGCGCACCTGTTTACGCCGCGTGCGGCGTACCGCATCAACTGGGGCGGTGGATTCTTCGGGGGCGGCAGCACGTCGCCCGTGGGTGCGAATCCACCCAACGGCGCGATCGTGTACTACTGGCTCAAGTCGGCCGCCAACAAGGTCACGATCGAGTTCAAGGATTCCACGGGGCGCACGGTGCGCACGTTCTCCAGCGACACGGCGGGCGCGGGTGCGGGTGCCGCAGCGGCTGGTGGCCGTCGCAGTGTGGCCGCCGATGCGGCGCCCACGAACAAGGTCGGCATGAACACGTTCTCGTGGAATTTGCGTGAGAGCGATGCGACCACGTTCAACGGCATGATCATGTGGGCCGGTGTGCTCACGGGTCCGCTGGTGCTCCCGGGCAACTACTCCGTGCGCTTGCTGGTGGACGGGGCGCCGGTGGCCGAGTCGAAGCTGCTGGTGAAGAAGGATCCGCGCAGCGATGCCACGGCGGCCGATCTCGTGGCGCAGTACAAGATGCTCATGCAGATCCGCGACCGGACCACGGACGCCAACGACGCCGTGCGCACCGTGCGCTACGTGCGCAGCCAAGCCGTATCGCGCTCGAAGGACGTGGGAGCCGACTCGGCGCAGTACGCGCAGCTGGTGAAGACGCTCGATGCGAAGATCAGCGAGATGGAAGCGCAGATCTATCAGGTGAAGAACCAGAGTGGCCAGGATCCGCTCAACTACCCGATCAAGGTGAACAACCAGATCGCGGCGTTGGCGGGCGTAGTGGGCAGCACCGAAGCGCGTCCCACGAAGCAGTCGGTCGTGGTGTACGACACGCTGTCGAAGGAGCTCGAGGTGTATCTCGTGGAGCTCCGCAAGGCGTACAAGGAGCTGCTGCCGCCGATCGACGAGATCCTCAAGAAGCACGGCCTGCCGGCGATCGAAGTGAAGGCCGGTGACGTGCAGACCCCACGGCGCATCGGCGCTGAAGAAGAGACGACCGGGATGTAGTCAGGCCGGCTCGTGTCGGCGGCGGTGAACAGGCGGCGGGTCGTTGCAGGAACCTCGGGTTCCTAGCGGCGGCCCGTCGCTCTGCGTACCAACCGCGCGATGCTCGCGATCCCGAACATCGGCCCCAGCGAGAGCACCGCGAACGCCCACTGCCATCCCACGCGCTCCGCGAGCGGTGGCACGAGTTGAATCACCACGGCCGTGAGCAAAAAGCCGAGCGAGGTTTGCAGCGTGAGAGCGGTGCCCACCGCATGCGGCGGCACACTCTCGGTGACCAGTACCGAAAATTGGGCGCTGTCGGCGATCACGAAGAAGCCCCACACCAGCGCGATCGGCACCAGCAGCCACAGCGAGCGTCCGAACGCGAAGCCGATCAGGACCGAGCAGATGCCGCTGATGGCCATCGCCCGCGTCACCAGCCACGCGCGTCCGCGGCGATCGCCCACGAGTCCGCCCCAGATGCAGCCGGCGCCGCCGATGGCGAGCGCGGCGAAGGCGATGGCGGATGCCACCGAGGCGCCGCGCGCGCCGGCGGCCGGGTCATGCGCCGCAATACTGGCCGCGATGAACACCGGCAGCCACGTCCATGCGGCGTACAGCTCGAACATGTGGCCGAGGTAGCCGCCGGTGGAGAGGCGCCACGCCGGTGTGCGCAGCACATCGCGCACGAGATATCGCGAGAACTTGCGCGCGGGAAAGGGGTACGGCCCTTCGCGGTAGCCGAACCACACCAGCAGTGCGGCGATCCCCGCGCCCACCGAAGCACTCGCTACCACCGGCGTGATCCCCGCGCCGGGGATCGCGTGCACGAGATACGGCATCGCTTTGCCCACCGTGAGCGCGCCGACGATCGTGCCCACCGCCAGCCCGCGCCGTGCGCGGAACCAGGTGGCGATCATCTTCATCGCCGGCGGATACACACCGGCCAGCGCGAGTCCGGTGATGAAGCGCCACGCCAGCGCGGCCGATAACCCATCGGCGCCGAGCAGCATCGCGTTGGCGGCCGCGCCCACCAGTGCGCTGCACGCAAACAGCAGGCGCGCCGGTACGATATCCGCCAGGTTGAGCACCGCGGAGATCGCGGTGCCGGCCACGAAGCCCAGTTGCACGATCGTCGTGAGCCACGCCGCGTCGCTGCTGCTGAGCGTCCACTGCGCGGTGAACTGCGCGGAGACGGCGCTCGCGGCAAACCACAGCGTCATCCCCAGCAGCTCGGCGACCGTGAGCAGCCCCAGCATTCGCCAGCGATCGGGATGCACATCGCCGACCGGCGCGGCGCCCGCGGGGGCCGGCTCAGCGATGTTTGGCAAGGAGGGCGCGGACTTCATCGAGCAGACGGCGCGACGTGAAGGGCTTTTCCAGATAGCACGTGGTGCCCCCGTCGGTCTCCCGCGTTTCGCCGCCATCGAGATAGCCGGAGGTGAACAGCACCGGCACGTCTCGACGCTCGTTGCGCAAGGTGTGCACGAGCTCGTGCCCCGTGGCCCCGGGCATCATGACATCGGTGATCACGAGATCGATGCCGTGCCCCGCACCGTCCTGCTGCCGCCAGATCTCCTGCGCTTCGGCGGCATCGCGTGCCTCGAACAGTACGTAGCCGGCCTTGCCGAGGACACGCTGCACGACGCCACGGACGGCGTCGTCGTCCTCGACCAGCAGGATCCGGCCATGGCTTGGCACAACCGGCGCCGGTGTCGCGCCGGTGGCGTGCCGGGCGACCATCGCGCTCTCGGTCAGCGGCAGCGCGATCCAGACCGTGGTGCCTTCCCCAACGGCGCTGTCGATCGCCACCAGCCCCCCGAACTGCTCCACAATCCCGTAGACCGTGGAGAGACCGAGCCCGGTCCCCCGTCCGATGTCTTTGGTCGTGAAGAAGGGTTCGAAAACGCGGGCCTTGACCGCCTCCGTCATCCCGGTGCCGGAGTCACGCATCGACATGAGTGCGATGTGCTTCGCCGCGCCCTGCGGCCAGGGCGGCAACGTCGCCGGGAGCGCGCCGCTCAGACACACCGTGGTCTGAAGGTGCAGCACCCCGCCGTCCGGCATCGCGTCCCGTGCATTCACGGCCAGATTCATGAAAATCTGCTCGAGCTGTCCGGCATCGGCGAGCACGCGTGGCGCATCGGTGGCGAGATGCACCCGCAGATCCACATCGTCACCGATCACGCGACGTAGCAACCGCTCGACGTCGAGGATGACGGCGTTCAGGTCGAGCACGCGTGTTTCGAGGACCTGCTTCCGGCTGAAGGCGAGCAACTGTCGCGTGAGTCCGGCCGCCCGCTCGGCGGCGCCGAGAATCTCCTCGACGTCGGTCCGGCGCGCATCGTTTGGCGGCAAGTCCTCCAGCAGGAAGTCGGCCCCGCTCTGGATCACCGTGAGGAGATTGTTGAAGTCATGCGCCACACCACCGGCGAGCCGTCCCATCGCCTCCATCTTCTGGCTCTGCCGGAACTGCCCTTCGAGCTTCTCGCGCTCCGTCACATCGCGGAGAATGACCGTGAGCAGCGCGGTCCCGTTCACCTCGGTCCTGGAGATGGTCGCTTCGATCGGAAACCCTTCCCCGTCGGCACGGATCGCGCGCAGCGGGCCATCGCGCCCCATGCCGCGGGTCGTGGCGCCGGTGGTGGCGAACTCGCGGATCTTGCGGGCGTGACCGTCGCGCAGTGCCGGAGGGAGAAAGCGGTCAATCGACGTGCCGATCGCATCGGCCGCCGAGACGCGGAAGATGCGCTCGGCGGCCGCATTGAAGATCACGATCTCGCGCTGCTCGGTGGTCGAGATGATGGCGTCCATCGCGGAGTTGACGATGCGCGCCATCCGGACCTCACTCTCCTCGAACGACGCCGTCATGGTGCGCAGTTCGAACTCACTACGTTCGCGCGCGGTGGCCTCCACGATCGCCTGCGCGAGACTGGCCCCCTGCGCGAGCAGCGCCCGATCGCCGTCGGACCAGCGGCGCGGTGTCGCTGCCGTCAGCAGCAGATGACCGACCATCGCCCCCGATGCGTCGCAGACGCGTGCGACCGCGAGTGCCCGGATCGTGTCGTCGCCGACATGCTCAGGCGGCAGGGTGCCGGTGTCATCGACGCATCGCAGCGGCGCACCATCCGCGAGCAACGTTGCGGCGAGCGTCTCGAGTGCCGGGACGACCACGGCATCATGCTCGTCGAGGGCCACCACGCACGGCGTCTCGGCGCCCGGCAGCGTCAGGGCGAGCTGTACCCGATGCGCCGCGCCGGCCCCCCGAAGCAGGGCCGCCAGTTGCCGCATCGCATGCGGGGCAGAGATCCCGCGTTTCGGCTGCTCTGGTCGGGTGGTCATGGCGTTCCGGTAAGGGCCTCCGGGACGCGGAGTATGATGAACTCTACGGAGCAGGCATATGAAGGGCCAGTCAGCCGATCGACATCCACGTTCCGGAACACCGAGCTCAAGTGCACGGCTCGATTGTGGCCCCGGCGTGGCCGAGGTGTGTGGCGAGGCGTTGCAGGGTGCGCTCCGTTCCACCGGCGTGTCCAAGCAACGCGGCGAAGAAGCGCACGACCGGGTTCTCGATACGGCCCCGTTCGTGGAGCGAGATGAGCGTTGAGGGGGGGCTGGTCTCGTGGGCACTCCCGACCACGTCCCACACCCATCCCCGCTGCACGCCGGTGTCGTCGTCCACCACCTGCAGTGCGATCTGTCCGGGCGCGGCCCCATCCTCGCGCACGAGGGACAACGGGGCGCCCACCCAGTCGTCGTAGCGCACGATGTCGTCGAGCAGGGCATACACCACCGTCGGCGCCACCGGCAGCGTGAGGCGGCGGCCTACGCGATACTCGCGCGGGGAGACCATCCCACCCACGACGAGGGCCACCACGGCGGCCGCGATCGCGGCCATGATGACCAGAATCCAGTACATCGATCGTGCGCGGTCAGCCGACCTGCGCAGGCAGGTCGAGCACGGCGCGCACACGCCGCGCGAGGTCGAGCGACGTGAACGGTTTCTGCAGGAACGTGCGCTCGTCCATCGAGATCCCGGTGCGGAGGACGGCATCGTCGGTATAGCCGGAGACGAACAGCACGCGCAGCCCCGGCCGCATGATTTCGAGCTGCTCCGCGAGCTCGCGTCCGTTCAGCCCCGGCATCACGACATCGCTCACGAGCATGTCGATGCGCCCCGGGAACGCCCGCGAGATGGCGATGGCGGCTTCACCGTCGGCGGCGGCGAGCACCCGATAGCCACGGCGTTCGAGGGCGCCGGTGGCCACTACCCGGACGCTGTCCTCGTCCTCCACCAGCAGAATCGTCTCTTCGCCGGTGAGCGTCCCCTGCTCCTCTTCCTCGGCGACTACGCGAGTCGGTGCATCCGACAGCAGCGGCAGGAAGAGATGGAAGGTGGTGCCTTCGCCGGGCACACTCGTCACCCGGATTTCACCGCCGGCCTCATCGATCATGGAATAGGCCAGCGCGAGACCGAGCCCCGTCCCCTTGCCGCGCTCTTTCGTGGAGAAGAACGGCTCGAAAATGTGCGCGCGGACGTCGTCGGTCATTCCCACGCCGTTATCGGTCACTTCGATGTCGATCCACGCCTGCTGGTAATCGAGGCTGAACACGCGCACGTCGGACGCGCTCACGGGCAAGGTGCGGATACGCAGGATTCCCCCCGACGGCATCGCATCACGCGCATTGCCCGCGAGGTTGAGCATCACCTGTTCGAGCTGCGCCGCGTCGGCCCGGATCGAGCCCAGTCCCTCCGTGAGCGTGGTGACGAGATCGATATGTTCGCCCATGACGCGGCGCAGCAGGCGGTCGAGCCCGTGAATGACGCGATTCGGATCGAGGACGGTGGGCTGCACGATCTGGCGCCGGCTTACGGCGAGAATCTGCCGGGACAGCTCGGTGCCGCGTACGGCGAGCGCGCGGATCTCCCCGAGATCATCGCGCACCGGCGCATTGGCCGGCAGCGTGCTGAGCGCGAGATCACAGTAGCCCAGCATGCCAGTGAGCAGATTGCTGAAGTCGTGCGAAATCCCGCCGGCGAAGGTGCCGATGGCCTCCATCTTCTGCGACTGCCGCAACTGCTCTTCGCTGCGGGCGAGCGCGCGCTCGGCCTCACGGCGCTTGGTGACATCGATCCCGACCGACAGCCAGCTGGTGCGTCCGAGGCGGCGCGACGACGTGGTGATGACTTCCATCTCGAGGACCCGGCCGTCGGCGGTGCGGTGTCGCCAGATGCCGGCGCTCTGCCGCGATTCCGAGAACGACAGGCGCGTGCTGCCGAAGCGGACCACTTCGGCGGGATCGAGCAGATCGACAACCCGCAGCGACAGAAACGCGTCGCGGTCGTAGCCGTACTTCTCGAGCGCGGCCTCGTTTGCCGCCATCACGAGTAGCGTGTCCGCATCCCATGCCCACATGGGCAAGGGATTGGAGTCGAACAGGAAGCGGTAGCGCCGCTCGCTGTCGGCGAGGGCGGCGTTGCGCCGCTCCACCGTCTCCGCCATCTGGTTGAGCGCGGTGGCGAGCGACCCGATTTCATCGGTGGAGCGGATGCGCGACCGGTGCCCGGCCACGCCCACGGCCAGTGCGTGCGCGTCGTCGATGAGGGCCTGGACGGGGCGGGCCATCGCGCGCCCGAACAGCCATGCCCCGGCCGTCGAGATCAGGAGCGCCCCGCCGAGGGCGATCATGCCGATGGAGCCGTTGCTGGCGGGCGGCAGCAACAGGCTCGCCGCCAGCGGGGGGATGGCAATCAGCAGCGACGTGCCGAAGAGCCGGAGGCTGAGGCTCATTCCCCGCTGGTGGGGCAGTGCGCGGTCGGTGGTGCTGTTTTGCTCCTGTGACACCCGCTCAGGCGCCCAGCGGCTCGGTCCCGGGCGGCATCGCGACGGCCATGCCCATCGCGTGATACCCCTTGTCGACGTACACGGTGGAGCCGGTGATGCCGCTGGCCAGCGAGCTGGCCAGGAACGCCGCCGTGGTACCGACTTCGGTGGCCGTGAGCTCCTCGGCCAGCGGCGCGTTGGCCGCGCAGTACTTCACCATCTTATCGATGATGCCGATGGCACTGGCGGCGCGCGATGCGAACGGTCCGGCGCTGATGGTGTTTACGCGCAGGCCGTACTTGCGTCCGGCTTCGAAGGCGAGCACCCGCGTGTCGCTCTCGAGCGCGGCCTTGGCCGACGACATGCCACCGCCGTAGCCGGGAATGGCGCGCTCGCTGGCCATGTAGGTGAGCGAGCACACCGAGCCGCCGGGGCGCATGAGTGGCGCGAGGCGCTGTACCATGGACACCAGCGAGAAGGCGCTCGCACTCGACGCGGCGAGATAGCCGGCCCGGCTCACTTCGAGCAGCGGCTTCTTGACTTCCGGGCCGTTGGCGAGCGAGTGGAACACGATGTCGAGCGACTGTTCGCCGAAGTCGGCGGCCATGCGCTGCGCGAGGCCGCCGATGGAGAAGTCGCCGACGTCCTTGTAGCGCTTGGACTCGCGCAGCTCGGCCGGTGCGTCCTCGAGGGCATCGAAGACGGCATCGAGCGGATAGATGCGCTCGAAGGTGAGGAGCGAGCCGTCGCTGAGGCGGCGGGACTCGTCCATCTTCCCGCGTTCGAGCAGGTTGAGGAAGATGTTGAGCGCGGGGGGCCAGGTGGCGACACACACACTGGCGCCGGCTTCCGCAAAGGCCTTGGCCACGGCGAACCCGAAGCCGCCGTCGTCTGCGACCCCTGCCACGAGGGCGCGCTTGCCGGAAAGATCGATGGGTAACATGTCTGGAAGATAGTACAGGTCAGCGTGATGCGCGGGAGAGCCGGTCGCGCACACCGGACCAGCGCGGGTCATCGGGCGGCTGCTCGATGAGGATGAGCACGGCGCCGTCGCTGTCGGCGTCGTGCAGCGTGGCGTAGAGCCGCTGTGCGTAGGCGGCCGGATCGTCCGGCATGGGGACCACCGAGGCGACCGGCAGTGGGAGCGTGGCGGTGCGCAGCAGCGCGCGGATCAGGCCGGTGTCCGCCTCCGTGCCGGTTGCCGCCCGTGCCCGCAGCGCCGCGGCCACCTCGTTCCGCTGTGTCGGATCGAAGAGCCACACGTCGCCCTGCGGTGCGTAGTGGCGGTCGGACATTCCCGGCGCGCGGGGGGCCGGGTCAGCGGCATCCGGCCCCGCGCGGTGTGACACCGTGCGCGCGGCGATCCGCACGGCGATCCCGGTGCCGTGCAGCGCCTGCGTGAGGTCGTCGGCGGTGATCATGCCGGGGCGCAGGATGACCACCTCGCCGCCGGTGCAGTCCACCACGGTGCTCTCGATCCCCACGGCGCACGGGCCGCCGTCGAGGATGCAATCGATCCGGTCGCCAAGAGAGGCCTGCACGTGCCG
>JARIEX010000137.1 GCA_031127095.1 Gemmatimonadota bacterium | reverse complement strand
CGTCCCACGAGTGCGTTCACGTGGCGTCTGGCGTACGAGGGGGACGCGCCGTTGACGGTCCAGGCGACCCCGCTCACGCGGCGTTTCGCGCCGATGCTGGCGGCGTGGGAGATGGCCGGGGTGCGGGCCGAGGTGGAGGGACGCGGCGGATGGGTGGGGGCGACGCCGCGCGGGACGCGCGGCACCTGGGCGCTGCAGGCGAGCGCGGGCGCGTACGATGCCACAGGCACCGCGTCGGCTACCGATGGTATGGCGCTCCAACCGTCGCGGCAGCCGTTGGTGGCGCGTGTGCAGGGGTTGGTGCAGCTCACGAAGCCATTGGGTGGTGATCGGGCGTTCTTCGCGCAGACGTTCGCCGGTGTGGCCGGCGGGCGGGATCTGCCGCCGCAGTGGCTGTTGCTGGCCGGTGGACCGTGGTCGGCCCCCGGCTACGACACGCACGTGTTCGCCTCGCGGGCGATGCTGTCGCAGCGCCTCGAGTTTCGGCAGCCGGTTCCGGCGCCGTCGATTGGACTGGGGCGGTGGGGTCGCTCGCCCAATCACGTGACACTGGCGCCGTTCGTGCAGGCGCTGGTCACCGCGGCGGGGTCGCCGGATGCGGTGCCGTTGGGTCGTGCCACCCCGGTGGGTGTGCATCCGTCGGCCGGGATGGGGGTGCTGTTTTTCTACGATCTCGTGCGCGCCGATGTGGCGCGCGGGCTGCGCCGCGGGCAGTGGCGCTTCGCGATCGATATTGATCGCGCGTTTTGGGGAATGCTGTGACCGCCCCGGTGGACACCGGTCGTGGTGAACGGTACGACGCGGCGTACTTCGACAAGTGGTACCGGCATCCGGTGCATCGGGTGAAATCCGCGGCCGAGCTCGCGCGGCAGGTGGCGTTCGTGTTGCATACCGCCGAGTGGGTGCTTGGCCGCCGCGTGCGGACGGTGCTCGACGTGGGGTGCGGCGAGGGGCACTGGTACCCGGCGCTGCGCGCCCTGCGTCCCCGCATCGTCTACGCCGGCGTGGATCCCAGCGCGTACGCCGTGCAGCGGTTCGGTGCGCGGCGTCATCTGCAGCAGGGCGGGATCGAAACGCTCGCCGCGCTGCCGCTGGCGGACACGTACGATCTGGTCGTGTGCTGCGGGATGCTGAACTACCTCTCCATCGAGCAGCTGCAGCACGGCGTCGCACAGGTGGCCCGCAAGACCGGCGGCGTGGCGTACCTCGAACTGTTCACCGCCGACGATCAGTTCGAAGGAGATACGCACTGGCCACCGCCGCAGCCGGCCGCATGGTATCGCGGGGTGATGCACGATGCCGGACTCATCGCGGTGGGGATGCAGTGCTACGTCGGTGCGGCCGGTCAGGAGCGCGTGTCGTCGCTGGAACGGCTGTAGATTCTGCGTCATGACCGATCGCCCCGTTGCCCCGACGCGCTGGACGACGTTTCTCGACGCGCTGCGCGACGAGCGACGGGCGTATGCCGCGCCGCATCCGTTGCGGGCGATGGCGGACGAGTTTGCACGGCGCGCGCTGGCGCTGCTCTTCCCGCAGTTTGCGTCGCCCACCGCACCGGCCGCGGGCGTCGATGCCGATGCGGCGGCGCTCGATGCCCTGCTGCGCGCGGCGATCGCGCCGCTGGTGTCCGATGTGGACCGCATCGCGGCCGCGTTTTTCGAGCGGCTGCCGGACATTCGTGAGGCGCTGCTGCGCGATGCGCAGGCCATTCTGGACGGCGATCCGGCGGCGGAGAATCTGGAAGCGGTGATCGTGGCGTATCCGGGATTTCTGGCCACTGCGGTACATCGCATGGCGCACGCGCTGTATCAGCTCGCGGTGCCGGTGTTCCCGCGGATCCTCTCGGAGTGGTCGCACCGTGAAACGGGCATCGACATTCATCCCGGCGCGGTGCTGGGGGCGTCGTTCGCGATCGACCACGGCACCGGTGTGGTTATCGGCGAGACCAGCACCATCGGCGACCGCGTGCGGATCTATCAGGGGGTCACGCTGGGCGCCCTCGCGGTGAGCAAGCGGCTGGCGCACCGCAAGCGGCACCCCACGCTCGGGGATGACGTGGTGGTGTACGCCAACGCGACGATTCTGGGCGGGGACACCGTGGTCGGCGACGGGTCGATCATCGGTGGCAATGTGTGGCTCACGTCGTCGGTGCCGCCGCGGTCGGTGGTGCAGTTCTCGAGTCGGGTGGAGCAGCGCCCGGCCGACGGCGACGGGCTCGAGTTCCACATCTAGCAGTCTTCTTTTTCCGGCTTGCCCGTATGCGCGCTGCCTCGATTCTCGATACCATCGGCCACACGCCACACGTGCGGCTGCAGCGCCTGTTCGATCCGCGCGTGGAGGTGTGGATGAAGCTCGAGCGCGCGAATCCCGGCGGCAGCATCAAGGACCGGATCGCGTTGGCCATGATCGAGGACGCGGAGCAGCGCGGCCTGCTGACCCGCGACAGCGTGATCATCGAGCCCACGTCGGGGAACACCGGTATCGGTCTGGCGATGGTCGCGGCGGTGAAGGGATACCGGCTGGTGCTGGTGATGCCGGAGTCGATGTCGATCGAACGGCGGCGGCTGATGGCGGCGTACGGCGCCACGTTCGACCTTACGCCGCGCGAGCTGGGGATGCGCGGCGCCATCGCGCGGGCCACTGAGTTGGTGGCGAGCACGCCGCACGCGTGGATGCCGCAGCAGTTCACCAACCCCGCCAACATCCGCGCGCATGCGCAGACCACGGCGCGCGAGATTCTCGCCGACTTTCCCGATGGGGTGGATTACCTGATCACCGGCGTGGGCACCGGCGGTCATCTCACGGGGGTGAGCGAGGTGCTGAAGCAGCACTGGCCGGCGCTGCAGACGTGGGCGGTGGAGCCGGCCAAGTCGCCGGTGATCAGCGGTGGGGAGCCCGGACCGCACCGCATTCAGGGGGTTGGGCCGGGGTTCATCCCCGACAACCTGCATCGCGATACGCTGGATGGCGTGGTGCAGATCACCGAGGAGGACGCGTATCGGTACGCGCAGCGGGCCGCCCGCGAGGAGGGGATTCTGCTGGGGATCTCGAGTGGCGGGTCGCTGGCGGCGGTGGCGCAAAAGATTCCCGACATGACCGACGGCGCCCGCGTGCTGACGTTCTGCTACGACACGGGCGAGCGATATCTCTCGATCGAGGGGCTGTTTCCCGCATGACGATGATCTTCCGTTCCACCCTGGCGGCGTCGCTGGCGGCCACCCTCGTGGGTGCACCGTCTGGCGCGTGGGCGCAGGCAACGCCTCAAGCACCGGCGCCGACCGCCCCGAAGGTGACGCGCGCCGATCTCGCGGCTGCATACATGCGCGTCGATGCCGCGTACACGCAGCGCGAAACGGCGAAGACACTGCCGGACAGCGTCCGCGCGCAGATCAACCGCATGGTCGATCGCGCGGCGCTCAGCTTTTTCAGCGGCCAGTTCGCGGCGGCCGTGGGCACCATCGATGCGGCGCAGCTGCAGTTGAGCGGCGTGCCGGTGGCTTCCACGCCGGTGGCCTCCACGCCGGTGCGTGGTCCGCGCGCGCTCCATGGTGCGCCGGTCAGCGCCGCGCGCGACGAATATCTGGCGCGGCTGGCCGCGGTCGACAGCACGGGACCGCTGGCGCAGGCGCTGCTGTCCACGCGCGAGCGCGCGAAGCTGCTGGTCGATGTGCCGTCGCCCGAGCGCAGCGCCGAGTTTCTACACGATCCCGCCACGCTGTCGCGGGACCTCGCGCGCGAGGTGAGTGTGCTCGAGCGCGGGCGCGATCCGTACATCGGCCTGGTGGGCGATTTCTGGCGCGTGTACCGGGGCGCGAACAACGCCCTCGTGCCCATGCGCATCGTCGCGCCCCCCTCGGCGAATGTGCGCAAGCCGGTCGG
Organism: Gemmatimonadota bacterium; assembly: GCA_031127095.1. Classification (GTDB taxonomy): domain Bacteria; phylum Gemmatimonadota; class Gemmatimonadetes; order Gemmatimonadales; family Gemmatimonadaceae; genus Gemmatimonas. The sequence goes on along the minus strand of JARIEX010000137.1, from coordinate 4,662 downwards.
TGTGCTGCTCGTACTGCACGGGGCCGGCGGCGACGAAAATATGTTCGTCGATGCGTACGGCCGCGGCATCGTGTCGAAGCTGGCGGCCGAACAGCGGCTGATCCTGGTGTCGCCGCGCACGGACGTGTTCGGTGTGACCCCCGCCCACTTTGATGCGCTGATGGCGCTGTTGCGCAACGAATTCCGGATCGACAGTACGCGCGTGTATCTGATCGGACACTCCATGGGCGCCGGTGCGGCGGCACGCTTGGTACAGGCGCGTCCGGCACAATTCGCGGCGGTGGCGATGCTGGCCGGTGGCAGTCCGATCACCGTGCCCGGTGCACCGCCGTCGCTGTATGTGGGCGCGGAACTCGACGGCATCATTCCCGCGGCGCGTGTGGAGGCGGCTGCGAAGGCGACGCCGGGCGCGGTGTACGAACTGTTCCGCCACGAAGGGCATCTGCTGATGGTGGGGAATGGCGTGCGGCGTGCCGTCCCGTGGCTCGTGTCGCATACTCGCTAGTGGGCACGACCGTCCGTCGCACGGCGGCCCGGCCGCTGATTCTGCTGCACGGGTACAGTGCCGACGGCGACGCCTTCGCCGCGTGGCACCGCATCTTGCACGAGGCCGGTTGGAGCTCCCGGCAGCTGGTGACGGTGAGCTACGAGTCGCTCACCAACGAAGTGTCGGTACGCGACATCGCCGAAGGATTCGACACGTTGCTGCGGCAGCGCGTTGGACTGGCGGACGACGAACCGTTTGACGTGATGGTGCACTCCACGGGCATGCTGGTGTTGCGCGCGTGGCTGACGCGACGCGGCATGACGGCGGCACGGCGCGCGCGGCTCAAACACCTGATCGCGCTGGCACCGGCCACCTTCGGATCGCCGCTCGCGCACAAGGGGCGCAGCTTCCTCGGCGCACTCGTCAAGGCACGCAAAACCCCCGGCCCCGATTTTCTCGAGGCGGGCAACCAGGTGCTCGACGCGCTCGAGCTGGGCAGCCGGTTCAGCTGGGAGCTGTCGCAGGCCGATCTGTTCGGCGACAGCTGCTTCTACGATACCGGCCGTGACACGCCGTATGTGTTCGTGTTCTGCGGAGCGCGTGGTGCCCGCGGGGTCCGTGCGCTTGCCAACAGCCCCGGGACCGACGGCACCGTGCGCTGGGCCGGCTGCGCATTGAACAGCCGCAAAATCGTGCTCGATCTCACGGCCGAGTGTGCGGATGCGGCGCGCGTGCAGGTGAAACACTGGACGCACGATGACGTCCCCATGCATCCGGTGGCGGGTGTGGATCACGGTACGATTCTGTCGGCCCCACCGCCCGCGCTGCAGCAGCTGGTGATCGACGCGCTGCGTGTGTCGTCGCGCGGCCGGTATACGGCGTGGCGCACCGCGGCCGACGCGGCGGTGCGTGCCACGCGTGAGGCGATGGTGCCGTGGCAGCAGTTCGTGGTGCGGGCCGTCGATGAGCGCGGCGACGGGATTCCCGACTGGAATCTGCAGCTGGCGCTCCGAGATGGTTCCGCCATCGACGCTTTCGCGCAGGACGTGCACGTGTACCGCGGCGATCCCAGTTATCGCTGCTTCCACGTGAATCTGTCGTCGCTCGCGCGCGCGTCGCTGCTGGGTAGCCGCCCGCGCCGTCTCACGGCGCAGTTGTACGCCAGCACGGGCACGTCGCGGGTGCACTACACCGGCGCGCTGACCGACCCCGCGCCGACGGGCGTCCCCGATCGCGCCGGCACGTGGCACGGGTCGCTCGATCTTTCCAGCATTCTCCCCGGCGGGGACGTGCGCTTTTTTCACCCGTTCACCACGACGTTCGTGGAGCTGCGCCTCGATCGCGAGCCGCTCACGGGGGCGGGGATGGTGGTGCGGCTGCATGCCTCCGACGAGGCTGTGCAGCCATGAGCCACGTTGCGTCACCGTGCGCCGCCTTGCCGCAGGTGGAGGGCACCCGCGTGCTGCGCCGTGAGCGGCGTGGCAGTTCGCTTCCCGTGATCGTGGATTCCCCCTCGGGGGCGTGGTTCACGAAACTGCACGGCGCATCGCAGGGCGTGGCACCGCTCATTGCGGAGGTGATCGTGGCCGAACTGGCGGAGGCGATCGGGCTGTCGGTCCCGCCGCGCGTGCTGGTGACGCTGCCCGCGGCCGTGCCCAGTGACGATATCAACGACGAGTTACGCGACCTGTTGGATGCGAGCGCGGGACTCAATCTGGGGTTCACGGTGCTGGAGGCGGCGCGCGATCTGACCGCCGCCGAAGTGCCCGGCGTCGATCTGTACGTGGCCGCGCGCGTGCTCTGGTTGGATACCGTAGTGCAGAACTTCGACCGCTCCCTGCGCAATCCCAACTTGATGATGCGCCGGGGAACGATCTGGCTGATTGATCACGGCGCGGCGCTGCCCTTTCATCACGACTGGAGCGCGGTCACGGACGCGCACGCGGTGCGTCCGTACGATGTGACCGGCCATTTGTTCGGATGGGTGGCGCCGCTGCTGGACGACACGCACGCGCAGCTGGCACCGCTGCTCTCGCGCGAAGTGCTGGCCGGCGCCGTGGACATGGTGCCGGATCGCTGGCTGGGCCACGACCCGGCGTCGCGCCGCGCAGACTACGTGCGGTATCTCTCCGCCCGCCTTGCGGCGTTGCGGGGCCTTATCTGACCGACCGCGTCGCGGTCGTGTGCGGTGTCAGTAGCCGCGTTCGCGCTTTGGGGATGTGCCCGTCCACATCGCTGTAGCCGAAGAACATCGGCACCGCGCCGTGGGCGCATCCGTTCGCATGACCGACATCCGCCGCGCGGATCTGCTGTCGCCCATCGCGCCGGCCAGAGGGGTGTGCCAGCGGGGCACGCCCCTGTCAGTTTGCTCCGCCCGTGTCGCCGGGCCAGGCACCGGATCGCTGCAGCAGGGTGACCATTTCCACCGGTGAGGCCACCCCCAGACGCTTGCGCAACTGGTCCTTGTGGAACGCCACGGTGCGTTCGCTGATGCCGAGTTGGGCGGCGATCTGCTTGGCACTCCGCCCTTTGGCCAGCGCCTCCAGCACCGCGCGCTGGCGGAGTGAGAGCTGTACGAGTCCGGAGGGGGGAGCCTGGTCGGGTAACGTGTCAAGGGGTCAGCGTCCTTTCGCGCCTAAGTACTCTGACCCCTAGAAGACCCCTTGAAGTCCTCGCCACCACAGGCACTCAATGTATATTGATAATGTACATATCAACATCGGAGTGGCTATGGCGCTGCAAATCGCCAACCCCGTCGTCGTCCAGAAGGTTGAACTTATGGCAAAACGCCTCGGCCTCAGTAAGACCGCCGTGGTGGAGCGCGCGTTGGATCAGCTCATCAGTGCATCCGAAGGAGCCGAGCACCAGTCCGAGCGCTTCGAGGCCTTGCTCGCCCAGCTCGACCGCATCGCCGACCGACCGGACGCGTACGATCCGCTGCAATGGGATGAGCGCGGATTGCCGACGTGATCGTTGCTGACACGTCCGCCATCATTGCCATCGTGTTCGCGGAACCGGAACGTGAGGCGTTCATCGACGTGATCCGGCGCGCGCCGCGTGTGCTGGTGAGCACGGTCTCGGTAGTCGAGGCGCGCATGGTGGTCCACGGGAGACGTGGCGAGCGAGCGGTCGTGCTCGTAGACGATCTCCTGCGCTTGCCGATGTTCGAGCTGATTCCGCCGGGGATCGCGGAAATGGACGCCGCCTATGCGGCATTCGTGGCCTTCGGCAAGGGCAGTGGGCATCCTGCCGCACTCAACTTCGGCGACGTATTTGGCTATGCGCTGGCGAAGGTGCGCGGACTGCCGCTGCTGTACCAAGGCGCGGACTTCTCGGAGACCGATATCGCCAGCGCGGCTGCGCGATCGGCTTGAGGCGCAGCGCCAGTTGCCGATCGTTATCACCTGTGGTCGGAGCGTTTCGATCGCGAGCTGGTGCTCTTGGTGCGCATCGCGCCCACCATGGCCTCGAGCGTCTGCATGACCGCGACGGCGAACCGTCAGCTGTCCCCGCGGCGCCGCCGCAACTGCTGTGCAAGGGCCAGCGTGCGTCGTGCCGACGCTTCGATGTCATCAACGACCGCGGACACACTCGGCTCACTCGTGGTGATCGCCGCTGCCAGCACCTCGTTCATCCGCGTTTGCCACCCTTTCCCACTGCGGCGATAGGCGGCCAGCACGTGGGCATCGACGCGCAGACTCAACAACACTTTGGGCGGTGCGTCGCGCAAGAGGTGCATCGACGCAAGCTGCGCGGCGGTCAGTGCCGGGTTGTCGGGATCGTTCGCTGCCCGCTGCTCGATCTCTGCGTCACTGGGCATGGTGTTGCGCGCGGTCTTGCGCGAACGCGGCGTGGCCAGATCGGCCCGCACCCGTACGATCTTGGACTTACCCGCCTCGCGGCGTTTGTGCATAGCGTCGTCGCTCCTCGCGGCTGGCGTAACGGGCAGAGATCTCACGGAAGTCGATCCCGTGTTTGGTCGCGTTCGAAGCGGCTTTGTCAGGGTCCCACTCGAACGCGAAGGAAAAGGTACTACGCCGTAAATACACTGTCAACGCGTGGGCGGAGGGGCATGCGGCAGCGCGGGATCGCTGTCCCGCTCATGATGCGATGCCCCTCGGTCAAGTGCGGTACCGCGCGATTGCGCACCGGGTCGTTTCTACGCATGGGGGTGA
>JARIEX010000020.1 GCA_031127095.1 Gemmatimonadota bacterium | reverse complement strand
TCCCGAGTCGGGCGCCGGTGCGGTCGGTGGTGCGGCGCGGGCGGTGTGCGGCCGGAAAGATGACGGGGGTCATGCGCCGGAGTATCGGCGCTGGCCCGTCGCCGCGCGACCGTGCCCTACCGGCGTGTACGTGCATTGACGGTGGAAAAACTCCCATTCGGCGCGCAGTTGACTCCCCGTAGCAGAGCGGGTTGAGCGGCGGACGGTACGGTGGGGGCGTGTGCGGACGAGTCGCACCACATTCACCTATTGCCCCTTCCTGTTTATGTCTCAATCCGCTCTTCTCGGCCGGGCCGGTCGCGGCTCGGTCCTCAGCGCCGTGGTGCTGCTCGCCACTGCCTGCGGTGATCCCACGACCCCGCGCGACGTCGCGCCCTCTCCCACCTCGGCGGCGTCGGCGGCCGCTGCCGCACTCGCCGCCGCGCCCGCGCTCACCGTCACTGTTGGAACTGGCCCGATTGTCCAAGGGGTCGCGATTCTAGCAACCGCTGCCATTAACGGTCGGCCAACGCCCCTGCCCAACGCGAGCCTGTCCTGGCACAGCTCCAACACGGCCGTGGCTACGGTATCGCCAGCGGGTGTCGTCACGTCCGTCGCTTCTGGTACGGCCACGATCACGGCCACGTTCGGGGAGGCGAATCACGCGTCGAGCGGCAGCGTGTCGAGCGCCGTGAGCGGTAGTAGCACGATTATCGTTGGCCAACTCGCTGTAACCTCCCCAGCGGGAGGCACGGTCTCCGGCTATGCCGGCGACGTCACGCTGGTGCTCCCGCAAGGTGCGCTGACGACCACCACGCCGATCACGGTCACGCTCGACCCCGAGGCGGAAGACACACCGAACACGGTCGGGCCCGCCTACGAATTCGGGCCGAGCGGAACGCAATTCGACCAGCCGGTGGAGATGGCGCTCAAGTATGACCCCACGCTGCTGCCACCGAACACCGATCAGGGCACCCTGCGCGTGGCCCGCTTCGAGGATGGCGTGTGGGTCCCGCTCACCGAAGCGGTGAGCGTCGATTCCATCACCAACACGGTGCGTGCGGCCACGCGCCACTTCTCCCCTTACCGGGTCGTGGTGGATCCGTGCGCGCTGAAGAACGGCAACCCCACCGTCATCAGTGGCACCATCACCACGTCGGATTGCCTGTTCGTCGCATCCCAGCGCTACTCGGACTACTACCGGATGGTGCCGCCGGCGAACACGGTCACGGTGATCCGGTGGACGCGTGACTTCGCTGGCGTGTTCGGCATGAAGGAGTCCACGGCCGACGTGGCGGCCGGGCTCGTGTACGGTACGATTTCGGGCTCGACTCCCGAACTGCGGATTGTCGGCAACGGTGATCCGATGCAGCTCTTTGTGAGCGGTATGACATCCACGACGACCGGCGCGTACACGCTCACCAAGTCGGCGGCGGTCGGTCATGCCTGCGCCTCCGGTGGGGCCGCGCCAATTCTGTACATCGTGCCCGGCGCCTCGTATCAGGATGCGGTGACCGCGCAGAACAGCTGTACGTTCAACATTCAGTTTTCGCCGTTCCCCGCCGTCATCGGAAAGCCGATTCTCGCGCACTACCTCCTCACCAAGCTCGACGCGGGCAAGCAGTACACGATCAGCGTGAGCGGCATGCCGGGGCAGAGTGCGCTGACCATATTCCGCAGTGGTGTAGCAGCGCAGAATGTCGGTGCGACGGTAAATGGGGTGCGCACCGTCACGGTGACGCCGGCAACGGCGGGGAACTACACGATCGAGATCAGCTCGGGTGGATTCCAGTTCGCGAATTTTCAAGGCGACTGGATACAACCCGTGATCAACTACACGCTGTCCGTGTCGCGCGGTGTGACGCCGTAAGGCGTCGCGGCAGCGGGCGCCACGTCGTTCCTGGACGTCGAACGCGCGTTGCGCGAACCGTTACGTCCGTGCGTGTGTGTCGCGCCGCCGCCCGCAAGCGGCGGCGTGGTACGCACACTATAATCGGCAATGCCTAAGTCCGGTGATCGGCGCGCCATGCCGTCCGCGTTCGAGCTGCATTTGCTTGGCGCGGCGGCCATCACCGTGGTGGACACCCCCACCGCGGTGCCCGCCGGCGCCGCGCAGCCGCGACGCCTCGCGCTCCTGGCTGTGGTCGCCGAGGCGTTTCCGTCGCCCGTCGCGCGCGAACGGGCGATTGGTCTTCTCTGGCCCGAGCAAGACATCGCCGGCGCCCGCCGGCTGCTCACGCAGGCCCTGTATGTGCTCAAGCGGGAACTGGGTGACGACGTCATTCGGGCGACCGCGCACGACCTGACCTTCAACCCCGACGCGCTGTCCACCGATCTGATCCGGTTTCGGTCAGCGCTGGCGGACGGCGATGTGTTTCGCGCCGTGGCGCTCTACCGCGGCACCTTCGTGGAAGGGCTCTACATCAAGGGCGCCGCAGAATTCGAACGGTGGGTGGACGCGGTGCGCGTCGACACCGCGCAACGCCTCCGGTCCGCCCTCGAGCAACGCGCCGACGCCGACGAAGCGCAGGGCGATTGGCCGGCCGCTCGACGCTGCCGGGAGCGCGTGTTGTCGCTGTTTCCGTTCGACAGCAGCGCGTTGCTCGGGTACGTGTATGCGGTGACCAGTGCCGGCGACCCGTCGGCCGCGCGGGCCGCCGCCGCGGCGTGGGAGCGGCGGATGCGCACGGAGTTGGAGGTCGAGCCCGATCCGGAGGTGCTGGCGCGCCTCGCGCAGCGATTCGTCGCGCGCCCGGCCGCGTGGACGGCTGCGCCCGTGTCCGCCGACAGCAGTGAAGCGGAGCCGCCCGCCGCACCGTCGGCCGCACCGGCCGCACCGCCCGCTGCACCGGCCGCACCTCCTCCACCTCCGCCACCGCCGGCCGTGCCCCGCCGTGCCAGTATCCCGCGCTGGCGTGGCGGTACGTTGGCGGTCGCACTGGTGGCTGGTGTGGTAGCGTTGGCCGCCGAAGCGGTACGCCGCTCCGGCACCCAGCCCGACGTCGAGCCCTTCCGAAATGCCGCGTCACCCCCGCGTGACGTGATCATTGAGCCCTTTGTCTTGCGCGGCGATAGCGTCGGCGCGCGAGCGCTGGCGACCGTGCTGGCCGATGCCCTCGTGAGTGGGGCACAGGGCGCCAATGGGGTCCGCCTCGTGCACCGCGCGGCGTCAAATCCGCGCAATGGCGAACCGCTCGCGCCCCACGTCGTCGTCAATGGTTCGCTGGACCTCGCGTCGAGTCAGCTGCGTGTCGATCTCGACCTGAACGCCACGAGCCCGGTGCACCTGTCGGTCACGGGCTCCCGAGACTCCGTGCTCGTGGTGGCCGACCAGCTCGCGCGCGAACTCACGGCGGCGCTGTATCCGGAGTTGGGCGAGCGCACCCGCGCGGCCGGGCTGCGTGGCAGCGTGGTGCCCGGCACGCTCCGCACGTACCTCGACGGCGAGATGCTGTTGCGTCGGGGAGACTTCGATGGGGCATGGAAGGCGTTCCGTGACGCGACCGTGCTGGATGCGCGCTTCGCGGAGGCATGGTACCGGCGCGCTATCGCCGCCGAGTACACCCAGCGTACGCAGGATGCGGACAGCGCCATCGTGGAGGCGCTGAAGCGCGCCACGGCCATCACCGGTCGCAATCGCGAGCTGTTCACCGGGTACGCCCGGTGGCGCGCCGGCGACGGGGTTCGTGCCGAGGCGATCTTCCGCGAGCTCGCGACCAGCGACCGCTTCGACCGCGACGCGTGGTTCCAGCTGGCCGAGGTGCTGTTCCATGGCGCCGCCGTGCTCGGGCAGTCAATGGACGACGCCACCGATGCGTGGCGCATGGTGATCGCGCTCGACAGCAGCAACTTCGAAGCGATCGTCCACGGTTTCCGCACCGAGGCGCGGGCCCGGAATGCGCCGGCACTGCGCGCGTTACTGCGCCAGCTCGAGCGTCTCGGCGCGCGCGGCGCCGTCGCCGGCGAGTCGCGTGTGCTCGCGGCGTACGGCATCGGCACCACGGCGTCGATCGCGGCCGTGCAGCCACTGCTCGATTCGCTCCCCGACTATTCGCTCTTTTATCTGCACAGCATGCTCGCTGGTATGATGGCGGATCCGTCCGCCGCGGCCCCGCTCGCGCGGCGGCTGACGGTCGCATCGTACCCGCGCACGGTGCAGGCGCAGGGGCACGTTGCGCTGGCACATCTGGCCGTGGCGCGCGGGCGATTCACGGAGGCATGGCGTGAGCTCGATCTGGCGGCCCCGCTCGACCCCGTCGCAGCGGCCTGGAGCCGGGCGTACTTCGCGACGCTCCCCTTTGCGATGGTCAGCGCCGAGCGGCGGCGCGACGCCCAACGAGGCCTCGATAACCTCGCGGGGCTCTCCACCGGCAGTCTGCCGCTGAGTCTCGATGTCGGTGTTGACGTCCCGGCCGCGCGTGTACTCACCGCCTACCTGCAAGCGCAACTCGCGCTGGCCGACGGACGCGTGCCGCCGCCGCTGCGTTGTGACAGCGGCGCGTTGGACCGCGTGCGGGCGCTCTGCCCCGATCTGCAGCTCGGCCTGACCACCGAATCCGGTCGGCGGGCGGGACGCCGCGCGCCGCGTGTGCTCGAAGACTTTGTGCCGGTCGTTCCGTATCAATTTGCGGGGCGGTCCACGTACTTCTCCCGCACCCGTGAACGATGGCAGCGGGCCGACGCACTGGTGGCCTCCGGTCGTGATGTGCTGGCCGCCACAGCGTTCGCGTCCATCCCGCTTGGGGCGCGGCTCGACTACGTGTACCTCGCCCCCAGTCTCGTGCGGCGCGGCGAGCTTGCCGAACGGGCGGGTCGCCGCGCGGACGCCCTTGGTCACTACCGGCAGGCCGTGGTGCTGCTGGCGGATGCGGAGGCCGAACTCCGTCCGCTCCGCGACCTCGCGGAGGCGGGGATGGGCCGGTTGGATGCGACCTCCGCGCGGCCAGCTGCCATCACGAGGCCATAGGACCGCGCGTCGCAGGACGTCGACGGCATCACACGGCTCAGCGCGCCCCGCGCCGCAGGAACGACACACCATCCATCTCACGCGCCACCGCGGCGGGCACCGCGATGCGCAGATGCTGCAGGATCGAGGGCGCGATATCCACGATCGCCGGCGTGCCACGTGTGAAGCGCGCATTGAGCCGCGACTGATTGGTCACGATCCAGGTGATGCGCTCCCGCTCCGACTGCCCGCCGTGCCCTCTCCCGGTGCGGGCATCGCGCCCGTGATCGGTCGTCACCACGATCATCCAATGCTCGCCCAGCGCCTGGCGCTGCTTCACGGCTGACCAGATGCGTCCCACCCGAGCATCCGCCTGACGCACCGCGGCATGAAACGCCTCGCTGTCACCATTCGCGTGGGCCACGTCGTCGGTGTGCTGGAGATACACCCACGACAGGTCGGGCCCGTTCGCCGCGATGTACTGCGCGGCGTCCGTGGCCACGCGTTCATCGATGGCCTGGATGTATCGCGACGCCCGATCATGCGGAAAGGCCACGGTGTCCTGCTCGAACCCGTCGGCGGTGTGATCAAGCCGGAAGTCGCCCGCCCCCGGGCGCCCTTCGCCCACGAGCACCGTGCGATTGTCGAGCCACGTGGAGAAGAGCGCGGTGGTCCGGGACGGGTCAACCGACTCCACGATGCGGAACAGGTTCCAGTACGCATAGTTGGGCGACTGGTTGCTGTTGTTCCACACGTTGTGCTTGTTCGCCCACGTGCCCGTGAGGAGGCTCATGTAGCCGGGCGCCGAGATGGTCGGCGTTTCGGTGCGCCCACCCCTTTGGCCGCCCACGGAGGCGCGTGCGTACCCACCGGCCGCGGCGATCTCATCGAGCATCGGGGTGTCCACCCGTTCGATCACATCGGCGGGGATGCCATCGAGCAAAATGAACACGGCCTTGCGCGGGACGTGCGCGGTCCGGCCTACGGGGAGACGGCAAGCCGACAGCAACGTGAGGCCGAGGAGGACGGGGAGGATGGTACGCATACAGTGTAATTTACGGCGACCTCTTCCACCTGACGCCTTCCTCGCCGCGTGACGCTTCTCTCCTGCTCCAATATCGGTATCTCCTTCGGAGCCACCGAACTCCTCAAAGACATCACCTTCACCGTCGCCGAAGGTGAGCGGTGGGGGATCATCGGCCGCAATGGCGCCGGCAAGACGTCGATCTTCGGCGTCATCACCGGCGACATCCAGCCCACGGTCGGTGCCGTCGCCCGGAAGCCGGGACTCCGACATGCCCTGCTCGATCAGCACCGGGCCTTTGAAGGCGCCACCACGGTGTGGCAGGCGGGCGCCGCCGCCTGGCGTGAGGTCATCGCGCTCGAACAGCGCATTGCCGACCAAGCAATGGCTCTCGGAGAGATGGGTGACAAGTGCACCGACGAAATGCTCGAAAAATTCGGGCACGACCAGGAACGCTTCGCCGACCTCGGCGGGTACATCTACCACGCCCGCGTGGATGCCGTGTTGCAGGGACTCGGCTTCGATGCCGAGGAGTCGAAGACGCGGCTCGTGTCCACGCTGTCGGGTGGAGAGCGTGGACGAGTGGGGCTGGCGGCGCAGTTGATTGCGCCCGCCGACCTGCTGATGCTCGACGAACCCACCAACCACCTCGACCTCGATACCACCACCTGGCTGCAGGAGTGGCTCAAGGAGTGCGACGAAACCGTACTCGTGGTGTCGCACGATCGTGCGTTCATGGATGCCGTCTGCACGAACATCCTGCACATCGAGGCGAAAACGAGCGAGGCGTACAAGGGGAACTACAGCCAGTTCGTACCGCAGCGCGCCGAACGACGCCTGACGCGCGAGCGTGAAGTGGAAAAGCAGCGCGCGTACGTGAAGAAGGAAGAGGAGTACATCCGGCGGAATCTGGCCGGCGTGAACTCGTTTCAGGCGAAAGGCAAACGCAAGCGACTCGAACGGCTGCCGCGCCTCGCACCGCCCGTCGGCGATCCCGCCGCGATGTCGCTGGAATTCAAGATCGCGGATCGCGGCGGCGACCAGGTGGTCTCCATCGATGAGCTGCGCGTGGAGGTGCCGGGGCGCGTGCTCGTGAGCGACTTCACGGCGACACTGCGGCGCAACGATTTCGTGGCGCTGGTGGGCCCCAACGGTGCCGGCAAATCCACGTTCATCTCCACGATGCTCGGCGATCTCGCACCGGCCGGTGGCCAGGCGCGCGTGGGCAGTTCGATCACGCCGGCGTGGTTCCGGCAGGACTTGGCCGACCTTCCGCTCAAGCTGTCGCTGTCGGACGCCATTCAGGCGCAGCGGCCGCTCTGGAGCCGCGGCAACATCCAGAATCATCTCGGCGCCTTCGGGTTCAGCGGCGACGAAGTATTCCGCGAAATCCGCACCCTCAGTGGCGGCGAGCGGGCCCGCATGGCGCTGGCGCTCATGACGCTCACCGGCGCCAACCTGCTGGTGCTCGACGAACCCACCAATCACCTCGACGTCGAGAACATCGAAGTGCTCGAAGATGCGCTCGACGAGTTCGACGGCACCGTGTTGCTGGTGAGCCACGACCGCGCCTTTCTGCGGCAGGTGGCCACCCGCGTGTGGTGGTTCAACGGCACACGCCTGATGGACTTTGACGGCCCGTTCGATGAGTGGGAGGCGGATCGGGCCCGCCGGGCTGCCGGGGCGCGCTGACGGGCCCACCGAGGGGGGTCCGCTGAGGGCGGGCGCCCGCCGCGCGGGCTACACCGACGGCGCCGGGATCAGGCGTCGCGCCAGTCGTCCGGCCAGCCGGCGCGCCACCCACGGCCCGATCATGGGCGACAACAGCACCGTGGGCGCGGTAAGCAGGGCCTGAACGAGTGGCGTGAGCGCCCGCAGCGGCGAGCCGGTGGTGCACCGGTCTTCCGCGTCGTCCACCAGGCGCACCAGCCGCCGGATGCGTAGCGCCCGCCGCCACTGCGATTTGGGCAGTTCCCGGATGGCGCGACGTGCCACGCGCTCGCGCAGCTGCCGCACGTTGGCCGGTCGCCATTGAGTGGGCGTGATGCGGTAGATCACCACGACCTCAGGGCACAGCACCACCGGGCCGTGACGGGTGACCTTGTGCATCAGGTCGCGATCGTCGCAGGGCACCAGCTCGGGCGCATAGCCGCCCACTGCGCGGACCACGTCGGTGACGAGCAGCGTCTGGCTGGGAATGGCCGACCAGCCGGCCAGCAGTGCCATGGTGATGTCACGCGGTCCACGCCCCCGCGGGTGCGTCTGCCGCCGCCGATAGCCCTGCGCCGTGAACCAATCTTCGCGCGTGCCCACCGCGGCCACGGCCTGCGGGTTCGCGTCGAGTGCCGCCGAGAGCACCGCGAGGGCGCCGGGCGTGAGCAGGTCGTCGTCATCGAGGAACAGGACGTGGCGGCCACGGGCCATCGGCAGCGCCCGGTTGCGGGCCACCGCCTGTCGCTGCGGCACCTCCTGCCGGATCGCCGACACGCGCGGGTCGTCGAGCTGCGCCAACCAGCGCCAGCTGTCATCGGTGGAGGCATCGTCCACCACGATGGCCTCCCACGGCACGCCCTCCTGTCGCCGCAGGCTGTCGAGGCACTCCTGCAGCAGCGCCCGTCGGTTCCGGGTCGGGATGATGACGGTGACGTCGGGCGCGCCGGTCATGAGGCGCGGCGCGACGAGGCCCCCGTGCGGCGCCGCGCCGCGTCGATGGCCGCGGCGTAGGCATCGAGGTGTGCCTGCAGTGCCGGTTCGGTCGCGAACTGTTGGGCCACGTAGGCGTATCCCGCCTGCCCCAGCGTGCGCCAGCGGTTGTGCGCCAGCAGCCACGTCAGCGACTCCTGCAGGCGCCCCTCCTCGGCATGTGCACCAAACCGGCTGGCAAACCCGTCCGGGTCGTTGCCGCTCAGAATGGCGGTCCGGTGGGCCGCCGCTTCCAGGAACGTGGTGGGCAGCCCCTCGCGCAGCGAGGTGTTCACCAGCACCCAACTTTCGCCCATCACGCGGCTCCACGCCGGGTCGGCAAACTGATCGAGCACGCCGGGCATGAGGAGATTGGGCAGGCCGCTGTACTGCACCCGCAGCGCCCGGTCGCGCTGCGCGTCGCGCGCGCCACCCACGGCCACGCAGGTCACGTGCGGATTGGCGGCCGCGAGCGCGAAGAAGTGCTCGATGCGCTTGCGCCCCTCCCATCGCCCCACCCAACAGATCGTGGGACGCGTGGCCTTCGGGGTGTCGGTGCGCGGCAGGTCCACCGGCGATGCCAACAGGGGGGGCGTCTCCGGCAACCCGAAAATGGCCTGCGCCTTGGGGCCGATGAACGTGGCCGCCCCGTAGCGCCCATCGGCCTGCCGCACCGCGCGCGTGACCAGCGGATTGCCGATGAACTGCCGGTAACTCCACCACCCGGCCGCCGGCATGCCGGCGTGGTCGGATTCGATGCGCCAGTCCACAGGGTCCATGGGATCGCGAAAGGTCACCACGTGCGCCGCCTGCGGACAGGCGATCCGGGCCAGCAGGGTGAGCATCGACGTGTCCTGCGAGTGGTACACATCGGCGCGGAGCGTGCGGAACAACCGTACGGCGTGGTCCATCCGGGCCGGCGCCACCTGATGCACCGTCATCCCCTCGAGCTCGTACCGGTCCGGGCGATCGGGTGACCGCCGAGAGACGACCACCGACACCTGCACCCCCCGACGCGCCAGTTCCCGTCCGATAAAGCGCGTGGAGCGGCCAAAGCCACCATAGATCGAATCCCCGAAGAACTCGATGCACATCAGGCAGACGTGCATGGTCAGTTCCTGCCCGAACGCGTCGGTGCGAGCGTATCCGCCACCGCCTGCCAGACAAAGCCGGCCGCATTCGCCACCTGCCAGACGCCCAGCAACAGCAGGACCGGCAGGCGCGTGGGCCACGGCAGGCGGGCGAGCGACGCGGGCAGATACCGCGGCAGCCCCACATGCAGGCGCAGGTCGTCGGCCATCCGCCCACTGCGCCGCACGCGGCGCGCCCGGTGGTAGCGCCACGCGCCGCGGCCGTAGTTGACATACTGCCGGACGAAGCCGCTCAACGAGCTCCGGTGATCGTGGTGCACGTGCGTGTGCGGACAGCGCACCAGCTGCCCGCCCGCCTGCCGCCACCGGTCCACGAAGTCGCGGTCTTCCGCCGCCAGCCGGCCATAGCGCACGTCGCACCCACCCAGCGCGAGGTAGGCGTCCCGGTTGAGGGCGAAGTTGAGCCCCGGCAGAAAACGCGGTGGGGCACCGGGCGGATTGAAGAAGGCGTCCACCGCGTCGGTAATCACCTGGCCGGCTGCGGGGAGCGCGGCGTGCCGTGCGTCGTGCACCACGCGCCCGGCCACCAGCGCGTCGCGGTGCTGCTCCACGAGGGGCACGAGGTGGGCCAGCCACTCACCATCCGCGCGACAGTCGTCGTCGAGGAAGGCCAGCACCGCTCCGCGCGCCCGGTCGGCGCCCGCATTGCGGTTGGCGGCCACACCACCGTTGGGCACCACGTGGTGCACCAGTTGCAGCTGCGTCGCAAACTCCGCGAGGATGGACGCGACAGACGACGCGGACACGTCCACCACCACGACTTCGAAATCGCACCGGGGCAGCGACTGTGCAGCCAGCGACGACAAGCAGGCCCGCAACGCCGCAGGCCGGTTGAAGGCCATGGTCACGACGGACACGCGCAGCGTCGGTGGTGCCACGGTCCCCGCGTCCGGCGTGGTGCGTTCACCCGCACGCATCACTACGGGATGCACCGCGCGCCGTCTCACCTACGCGACGCCGGGGGGATGCTCGCCCACGACCTTGAAGTGCCGTTCCAGTGCGACGCCCACTTGTCCCACCAGCCCGTCGTCGAACAGCCGCCCCAGCAGCGTGATGCCATGCGGCACGCGGCGCGGCGTGCTGAAGTGGGGCAGGGGACGCTCGGGGTTGGGCGCCCAGTCGCTGCGCGCGTCCGACACCTGTACGAAGCCGGCGCGCAGGGTGAGACTGGGGTGCCCTGTGGCGTTGGACAGCGTGAGCATTTCGTCGCGCAGCGACGGCACCAGCAGCACATCGACCTCGGTGAAGATGCGCGCCATCTCGTTCGCGACGCGACGGCGGAAGCGGTCGGCCTGCACGAAGTCCACCGCCGAGAGAAAGCGCGCCTGCCGGAACAGGTTGGGCCAGGAGTCGTTCGTCTGCGATGTCAGCTGGCTCGTCTTGCCGTTGAGCGTGATGTCTTCGAACGAGGCCGCGGCTTCGGCGAAGATCAGCAACGTGAGCGCGCCGTACGGCCAGTCGGGGAGCGACACCTCGGTCGGCACCATCCCCAACGTGCGCACCGCGTCGAGTGCGGCGCGATCCACGTCGGTGGCGGGGTGCTCCTGCATCCACTGCGGGAAGTAGCCCACGCGGAGCCCCTTCACACTGCCGTTCGCGTCGTAGTCGAGCGTACTGGGCACGCTCGCCACATCGCCCGCATCGGGCCCGGAGATGGCGCGCAGGACCAGCATGGCGTCTTCGACGCTGCGCGTCATGGGGCCCAGTTTGTCGAACGACCAGCACAGCGTCATCGCGCCCGTGCGCGGGACGCGGCCGAAGGTGGGACGCAGCCCCGTCACGCCACAGCGCATGGCGGGACTGATGATGCTGCCCCCCGTTTCACTGCCGATTGAAAACGCCACGAGTCCGGCCGCCGTGGCCGCGCCCGGCCCGGCGCTCGAACCCGACGCGCCTTCCTCCGGCAGCCACGGGTTCATGGTTTGTCCACCAAACCAGATGTCGTTGAGCGCGAGCGCGCCGAGGCTGAGCTTTGCGATCAGCACGGCACCGGCCTCGCGCAGGCGCGTGACCACGACGGCGTCGGCGGTCGGGATGCGGTCGCGATAGATGTCGGCGCCGTAGGTGGTGGCAATGCCCGCCGTATCGCACAAATCCTTCACGCCGTACGGGATGCCGTGCAGCGGTCCGCGATACCGGCCGGCGGCGATCTCCGCATCGGCGGCGCGCGCCTGCGTGAGGGCGAGCTCGCGTGTGACGGTGATGACGCTGCGCAGCGTGCCGTCGAGCCGCGCGATGCGGGCGAGGTAAATGTTCGTGAGCCGTTCGGACGTGAGCTGTCGCGTTTCGATCCAGCGCGACAGCTGCGTGACCGGCGCCAGCGCGATGGCGCTGTCCGACGTGGGCAATGGCCCCGGGTTCACGACGGTGCGGATAAAGCGATCGCGCGTGGAGCCACGCGGTGCGCCGGCGACGGCGGGATTCCACTGCGACGCCGGCACCATGGTGTCGTCCAGCGGCACGCTGCGCGGACCCACGCGCCGTTCGAGCGTGCCCGCCATGCTGGTGCGCCAGTTCGCCGCGGCCTGCGTGCGTTCGGCCTCGGTCATCTGCACCTGCATCAGCGGCTCGGCGGCGGCGAAGCTCTCGGCCGTCACGGAGGGGCCGGCGGCGGCCGACGTGCCGAAGGTGGGCGGTGCACCGGGCGTGCTGCTCGTGGCCGTGGTTGGCGTGGGCTCCGTACCGCGGCAGGCGGCGGCCGCCGCGAGCATGCCGATGGGCGCCTGCAGTAAGAACTGGCGACGGGTGTTCACCGCAGGCCTCGAATGACGAACAGTTTGGAGTTGAATTCCGACGCGACGTACGCGTAGTGCGTGGGATCGTCGGCGATGGCAAAGGCGACCGCGGTGGTTACGGCACTGCCGCGCGGCGGCGTGACATCGAGCAGCAGCGATGATGCGCCCGTGCCCAGGGAGAGCGCGCTCACGCGAAAGGCGCCGTCGCGCACGTACAGCGCCCGCCCGTCGGCACTCCAGCGGATCACCGCGCGGCCGTCGAGCCCCGCCACGGTCTGTCCGGAATCGGCGGGCCCGCTGTAGCGACGGCCTTCGACGACGACCTGCGTCCCATCGGGCGAGAGTTGCCCACCGTACGATGCGACGGCCGGTGTCACCGCAGTCAACGCGCCCGAATCGATGGGCGCGCGATAGCAGCGTCGTACGTCGTCGTTGTGATCGCCGCAGATCAGGATGGCCCGTCCATCCGGGTACCACCCGCCAGCGGTGACGTGTTTGAGTCCGTGCAGGTCGATCGCCCGCTCGGCCCCCGGCCCGACCGGTTGCAGGACCAGCCGGGTCTCCGTGGTCGATATCCGCACCAGCACCCACTGGTCGTCGGGAGAAAATGCGATGGGGAGGCCGACGCCAAGTCGGACCACGCTGCCGTCGGCATGCCGCAGCATCGTGGCATAGGTGGGCCCACCCTGCACCGACTGATCGGTGAACGCGAGCTGCGTGCCATCGTGCGAGAAGACCGGTTCGTTCGGGAATTCCTGCCATGACACATCGGCATCGGCAGGTGCGCCCTGTTGATGCAACATGAGCCGCAGCGCCACATCCTCGCGCGAGACCAGCGCCGTGCCGTCGGCCAACCAGTCGGTCAGCACGACGCTACCCGGCCCGACGTACACATCGCGGATGACGCCCGAGAGCGACACCGCGCGCACCGCCCGTTGCGATACGTCGCTGCCGGCCGAGAAGAGTACTTCGGTACCGGTCTTTGACCATACGGTGCCTTGCACCGTGGGGAATTCCGGTGTGAGCATGCGGACAGCGGGCGGGATCCGCGCGGCGCCCGCCGTGTCGGCGCCCTTCGGCGGGGCCGGCGTCAACTCCAGCACCGCGACGCGGCCCCGGTCGTCGGCGTAGACGGCGTGCTCCACGAACGAGACGCGCTGACCGTCGGGCGAGATGCGCGGATCGCTGAGATACCCCCCCGAAGAGTAGCGCGGCGTTCCCACGGGATACTCGAGCTGGCTGCGGCCATCCACTTGGGTGATGATCGCCATGCGCTTCCCATCCGGGGCCCAGTCGGCTTCCCGCACGTCGTTCTTCAGCGCTCGCGGGGCCCCACCGGCCATCGGCATCACGGCCAGCGTCCCACTAAACACGCGATCGTACAGGTAGGTGGGGTTCACCAGCACCGCCAGCTCCCCCTTGGGCGAGACGGCCAACAAATGCATGTTCTCGGTGCCGATCTGTTCGCGTTCGGGCGAATCGGGGCGGCGCACATACACCGTCGGCGTTGTGCCGCCGCTCGCCACGCTGTACACAATGGACCGGCCGTCGATGCCGAACCGCGCATTGAAAATGGTCTGCGATCGGTAGGTGATATGGTCGAAGGACACGACGGGCGCCTTCGGCACCGGCACACGGTCGCGCGCCCACCATCCTCCGGTCCCCGCGGCGACGGCCAGCGCGATGGTGGTCAGCGCCCACAGCACCCGCCGCGCGGGCCGCGACGCTGACGACGTGCTCTCGACCGGTGGCAGCGCGTTGAGTGCCGTCGCGAAGTCGGCCGTGGAGGCGAACCGGTCGGCGGGGAGCTTCTCGAGCGACTTGAGCACGGCCTGCTCCACCGCCAGCGAGACCGTGTGACGCCGGGCACGCAGCGACTCCGGCGCCGACGTGAGCACGCGTGCCACCACGGCCTGCGCGGTGGCGCCGATGAACGGCGGATCGCCCACGAGCATTTCGTACAGGGTCGCCCCCAGCGCGTAGACGTCACAGGCGGGGGTCATCTCGCGCTTGCCCATGGCCTGCTCGGGGGCCATGTACTTCGGTGTCCCCAGCGACATGCCGGTGGCGGTCATCCGGCTGTCGGCCGAGCTGGCCGCGAGTGCGATCCCGAAATCGGCCACCAGCGCGCGACCATCATGCAGCAGAATGTTTTCCGGCTTGATGTCACGATGGATCACCCCCTGCCGGTGGGCGTAGTCCAGCGCACTCGCGACTTCCGACGCGATGCGCAACGCCTCCGCGATGGGGAGCTCTTTCTCGCGCTCGATGCGTCCACGCAGCGTCTCGCCCTGAATGAACGGCATCACGTAGTACACGGCGCCGTTCACCGATCCCGAATCGAACAAGGGGAGGATGTGCGGATGCTGCAGGTTGGCCGTGAGCTTGATTTCGGCCAGAAACCGGTCGACACCGATCACGGCCGCGAGTTCGGGGCGCAGCACCTTCAACGCCACGTCGCGGTCATGCCGCAGATCGCGCGCGAGATAGACCGTGGCCATGCCGCCCTCGCCGATGCCGCGGAGGACCTGATAACGCCCGTCGAGTGCGTTCTGGATGTCGGCCGTCACGGAATGTCCATCGTTACGAGAAGTGTGCCATCAGGAGCCCTGCGCGCACGCCGCTATTCCTTCGTGCCCACCGGCACGCCCTGCGCGCGGGCCCGCTCCAGTCGTTCGAGGCGCTTGGCGCCCTGCGACATGGCGTGCTCCACGAACGGCGCCGCGGACAGGGCGAAGGGTACTGCATCGGCCGGATACGCCGCAAACGCTTCCGTGATCACCGCAATGGTGGGGTCCATCAACACGTTCATGGTGTCGGCAATGGCGTCCCACACGGGTGCGCCGTGCTCGATCCCCAACCGCGAGAGCAGATACAGCCCGTAGGCGATGTGCCGCGACTCATCCAGCTTGAGCAGCGCGGTCATCTGCTGCATCCCCGGCAGGATGCCGCGGGTCACGAGGATTTCGTGGAACACGTGATACCCGGTTTCGGCCAGCACGCCTTCCACGATCATGTTGTACGTGGTGGATGCGCGGGCCTGCGCCACGGGCGAGCTGTCGTGGCGCAGCCGTTGCATGGCCTGCGGGAGCGCGTGCGTGATGATCGTGTGATACGCGGGCGTGTGGAAGCGGGTCAGATCGGTGTCGAGCGCGCCCACCGCGTGCAGAAACCGGTGCATCCCCTCCACGTGCTTCGCTTCCTCCCACACGAAGGACGTGAGATACAGCTGTTCGTCCAGCCGCCCTTCCTGCGAGATCACATCCAGCAGCGGCAGGATGTCGATGACCACGGCTTCTTCGCCCCCCTGAAACAGGGTGACGAGACGGAGCAGCAGGTCCTGTTCGCCGGGCGTGAGCGCGCGCCACTGCACCGCATCCACCGTGAAGTCGATGTCGGCCGGATTCCAGATGCCGTGCCGCTTGGCTTTCTCCCACAAGCGCCACGGCACCGAGGCATCGGTCAACGCCCCCGCTTCGAGACTGCGAAACCCGGTCCGTCGCGTCGGCGCCGCGGTGGGGGGCACGGCGGTCGCAGCGGACGGGCTCACGGCGGACGGGCTTACGGCGGACGGGCTCACCGTGCGGACCACGTCCACGAGCGCGTTCGCAGCTCCCACGTGCGGGAGCAACATGGGCAGCATCCCCTTGGACAGCGTGAGATGGCCGCGCATGAGTGCGACCGTGGGCGCTTCGTCGCCGCGCAGCACGGTCAGCCACGCGGTGAGCGGTCCGCTGATGATGTATCGGGCCTGTCGCCGGTCGGCGTCCGTGGCCAGACGCGCCGCGTGACAGCGCCCGTGCGCCAAGTCGAGGAACACGGCGACGGCTGGCGCTTCGTCGCCGGCGTCGGCGGTGCGTTCCAGGCAGACGGCCCCATCCCAACGGCGCGCGGCGTCGCGGTAGGCGGCGCTGGATTCCAGCGCCGCGCCCAGCGCCAACGCCCATTTGTGCGAAAACAGGGGATGCATAACGGTGGATCAGGGTGAGCGGCTGCGTGGCGATGCGCGTGGCGGTGTGCGCCGAGCCGGTGTGGGCTCCACGATCACCATGCGCGGAATGTACCACCCCGGCTCCACCGACTTCACCTCGAGGCGCCCCACGCCGACGCGGCGCCTAGGCGAGCGTGTCGGGCATCCGCGTGTCGCCGTCGGTGACGCCGAGCCGTGCGATGATGTCGGCCGCCTGCGGGTAGCGTTCCGTCAGATCATGTACACGCCCGGCCTCGAAGCCGGCCGGTGTGAATCCCGGTGCCATCGTACAGCCGAACAGCGCATGCCGGCCACCGGGCAGCAGACCCCCGGCCTGCCACGTGCCGGCGGGGACCACGACCTGCACCTGCTGACCGGCGAGGGGATCGGTGCCCATCAGCACGTCGCTGGTGCGGCCATCGGCATGCAGCAGATACAGCACGAACGGATCGCCGGCATAGGCATGCCACACTTCGTCGTGCGTGAGCCGATGAAAGCGCGACAGGCTGCCCAGGCTTTCGGCATAGCACCCGATCATCGCGGTGCCGGCCGGCGTGCCTGCGGTGTCCGCGTCGTCCGAGCGCCACGTCTCGCGGTAGAGTGTCCCCTCGATCGGCAGGCGCTGGAAGCGGTATTGTCGCAGGAGGGCCATGGTCTCGGCGTGCACCGCGAGGCCGCTCATGTGCGCGAGCTCCATGACGTCCACGATGGCCGCGAGATCGATGGGACCATAGCAGTGCGGGTACAGCTCGCCCGGTGCGTCTTTTTTCGGTGCGGCCGACGGCAGCGGGGCCGGTGGTTCGTACACCAGTGGCGCCGTGAGCAGGGTGGGATCGATCACCAGCACCACGAGGTCGGGCACGCCGGTAAAGTAGGCGGCGGCGGTGGGCACTACTTGATGCGCCCGCGACAGGTGAATGAATCCCTCATGCTCGAGGCTGTCGGCGCGATACTCGCCCGTCGCCCGCGCCTGCACGGCCGCCTCGCGACGGCAGAGGTGAAATACGGCGTGATCGTTCGGCGGCGTCATGGCGGGGTGCGGGATGTGGCAGACGTGAGGCGGGCGGGCGTCGGTGCGCCACGCGTGCCGCGCCTCTCACCGGAGACGCGACACGCCGACCACACCCGTTACGGCGTGATCTTTCTCGGTGCCTGCTGCTTGATCTTCTCCATGTACTTCTGGAAGAAGAGCTTGTGGATGTCCATCATGTTGATCTCGCGCCCCTGGATGTACGACTGGATGATGGTGCTGGTCATATCCAGCGGCGTGCCCGTGGTGATGAGCAGCGTCCCTTCCTT
Organism: Gemmatimonadota bacterium; assembly: GCA_031127095.1. GTDB lineage: Bacteria > Gemmatimonadota > Gemmatimonadetes > Gemmatimonadales > Gemmatimonadaceae > Gemmatimonas. The sequence goes on along the minus strand of JARIEX010000020.1, from coordinate 17,825 downwards.
GCCCACTTCCAGCGAGCCCACCTTGTCGGCGACGCCCATGAATTCGGCGGCGTTGATGGTCACCGCCTTGAGGGCTTCCTCCTCGGGCAGGCCGAACGCGACGGCCACCCCGGCCTCCCACGGCAGCCGATAGCTGTACAGCCCGCCCGATCCACCGGCGATGGCAAATTTCACCCCCGCGGCGTGCAGCTTGGCGGGCGTTGCGTACGCGTTGTCGTAGCTCTCGTACTGCCGGTCGGGGGCGGACATGGTGGAGGTGAGAATCACCGGCACCCCTTCCGCCTTGAGGCGATCGGCCACGAACAGCGCATCACGCCCGCCGCGGATCACGAGCTTCACCCCTTCGGCCTTGGCCCACGTGATGGCGTCGTTGATCTGCGCGGCCCCTTCGGCCGCGACCACCACCGGAATCGCGCCATTGAGCGCCGGCGTCATGGCGGCGTACCGCGGATCGGTGCGCATCACCTGATCGGACTTCACGGCATCGCGGTATGCGCGCGCTTCCGCGAAGTAATCCTTGATCGCCTGCACCTGCTCGGCGTAGCTCTTGGGCGGCGGGCCGCCGGGCCCGCCACGACCGCCGGGGCCACCCGGTCCGCCGCCGCGCCGCGGCTGGGCGTTGGGGTCGGGCCACTTCACGTTGAGCGCCGCAGCGCCCTTCATGGACATCTCTTCCCACGTCCAGCCTTCCAGCGACATCGCCGACGACAGCCCCGAGATCACGCCGCCTTCCGGCGTGCTGAAGGCCACCAGGACGCCCGCGGAGCGCGTTGTGCCGATGTGCCGGCTTTCCGCATTCACGGCCACTTCCGCGCGCACGTTCGGGTTGAAGTCGCCGAGTTCGCTGATGTCGTTGGACATGTCCACCGACCCGATCTCGGTGAGCCCGACGGTGCTGTAGGCGTCGATGAGCCCCGGGTAGATGTGCTTGCCGGTCAGGTCCACCACTTTGGCACCACGTGGTGTGGCCACCTCGGCCCCGCCGATCGCGGTGATCTTGCCACGCTCCATCACGATCGTACCGTTGGTGATCGTGCCCTTGGTCACCGTGTGGATGGTCGCGCCGCGCAGCACCACCGGCTGCTCCTGCGGCGCCACCGTCATGCGCTCCTGCGCGGAGGCTGCGCGGGGCGCGACCAGGCCGGCGATCACCGTGGCCGTCGCCAGCGCGAGCGTCGTGAGGCCAGTGCTCGTGAGGCGTGCGGTGTTGTTCATGGTTCGCATGGTGTGGAGAGTCGAAAGGAAAGGGCGGGTCACTGGCGCGCTCCCGGGCCACCGCGGCCACCACGGGCCGGTGCGGCGGGCGTCTCGCTACCGCCGGCCGCGAGCACGGCCTGAATGAGCTGGGCGCGCTGCTTGGCGACGTCCTCGCGCAGCACCTTGTCTTCGTCCAGCGAGAAGTACTTCCGGCCATCCACCCACGTCTGCTCGGCCTTGGTGAACTGCGAGAGCGGGTTGCCGTTCCAGATCACGAAGTCGGCATCCTTGCCCGCTTCGAGTGAGCCGACCTTGCTGTCGATCGCGATGGCCTTGGCCGACTGATTCGTGACCGTGGAGAGCGCCATCACTTCGTCCACGCCCGACCGGAGCAGCTTGCCCGCTTCCCAGTTCATGCGCGTCGAGATTTCGGCATCGTCGGAGTGCAGCGACGTGACCACACCGGCTTCCATGAGCAGGCGCGCGTTGTACGACGTGGCGTCGTACGCCTCGAGCTTGAAGGCACCCCAGTCGCTCCACACCACCGCCGCCACGCCCGACTTCTTGAGCTCACTGGCGATCTTGTACGCTTCCACGCCGTGCTGCAGCGTCTGGATGCGGAAGCCGAATTCTTCCGCGAGGCGGACCAACGCGAGGAACTCGTCGGCGCGGTAGCCGTGCGACGAGACGAGCAGCTTCTGGTTGAGAATGTCGAGAATGGCTTCCATGCGCAGATCCTTGCGCGGCGGAATGCCCGTCTTCGTCTTCTCCCACGCCTTCCATTCCTTCTCGTAGTCACGCGCGGCGAGGAAATGGTCACGGATGATTTCCTGCACGCCCATGCGCGTGTTGGGATAGCGCGTGGGGCTGCGCTTCGGGTTTTCACCCAGCGCGAACTTCACCGTGCGCGGCGCGCCCACGATCTTGTACTCGTCGGGGAGCGAGCCCCACCGCGTCTTCACGAACACGTTCTCGCCGCCGATGGGGTTGGCCGAGCCGTGCTTGATCATCGTGGTGGTGAGACCGCCGGCGAGCTGCCGGTAGAACCAGATGTTGTTGTGCGTGACCACATCGCCCATCTGCACTTCGGGGACGATCGCGAAGCCGGATTCATTCACCGCGCTCACGCCCGAGTGCGTATGCGGATCGATGAGCCCCGGCGTGACGTGCTTGCCGGTGGCGTCGATGATCACCGCGCCGGCGGGGGCGCTGAGCTTCTGCCCCACCTTCACGATCTTGCCCGCCTGCACCAGCAGGTCGGCGTTCTCGAGGCGACCCTGCGGTCCCTGCGTCCACACCGTGGCGTTGCGCACCACGACGGTGGCCGGCTGCACCGGTGCCGCCGCGCGGCCGAATTCCATGGACGGGCGGATGAACGGCAGGTCGATCTTGGGCACCTTCACGGCGATCGTACCGCGCGCGGGGCCTTCGTACACTTCGCTGCGCGTGCCGCGGTATTTCGCGTCGGTGCCGTTGGGGAGCGAGAGCCAGCCGAAGAACTCGGCGTCGCGCACGGAGCCGGACAACAGCATGGCGCCTTCCTGGCCGAGCGGTTCGCCGGCGAACGTCGCCTCGAGGCGGCCGGTCTCGGCGATCACGCGGACCGACGTGAGCGGCACGGCGCGACGCCCCGCCACTTCGACGGTGCCACGAATACGATTCAGCGGTCCTTCGAGGCGCAGCGTCGCGTTCTTGAACGTGCCGGCGTCGTCGGAGGTGATGGCCCACGTGCCGCGCGGATCCACCTGCGGCGGCCGGGTGACGGCGTAGTGCGTGCCCTTCACCCACACGTCGCGCACCGCCGATTCCTCGGTGAAGAGGTCGCCTTCGGTGATCACGAGATTGGCGGCCTTGCCGACGGCGATGGTGCCGTGCGTCTTCTCGATGCCCAGCCACGTGGCGGGCACCGTGGTGAGCGCCGCGAGCGCCTTGTCGGGGGCGAGGCCGCGCGCGACGGCGATGCGGAGGTTGGGGAGGAACTCGGCCAGCGACGAGAGCCCGTCGGCAGTGATGGCGAACGACACGCCAGCCGCGGCGAGCTGCGCCGGGTTGGTGGGCGCCAGATACCAGTGGCGCAGGTCGGCCAGCGCCACGTTGGTGGCCGCTTCCGGGCTCGACACGTTCGGGGCATCGGGGAAGGCGAGCGGGATCACCAGCGGCTGCGGGCGCCCCTTGAGCACGTCGATCAGGCGGTATTCCTGCCCGCTGCCACGGAACCACGGCGTGAGCTTGTAGTCACCGGCCAGCTTGTACGCGCGGAGGTAGTCCTCTTCGCTGGTGGTCTCGAACATCACGGGCTGCTTGCCCTGCACGGCCTTGCCGAGGGCGGCGAGCGCCTCGCTGGTCTCGGGGGGGAGGAGCGAGCGTCCGCTCGTTTCGTAGGTCCCCCACGCGCGGATGTACCACTCGGCGTCCATGAAGGTTTGCTTCATGAGGGCGATCGTGCCCATGGCGGAGTTGGGGTACATGCCGCCCAGCGCGAAGGAGCGCTGGAAGCCGATGGACTGCGCGAGGTCGGGGCGCAGCACGCGATCGCGCACGCCTTCGTCGCCGAGGTTGAGGACCGACGCGGTGCCGCGGAAGATCCCCTGACGCGGCACGGCGAGGGCGGTGCCGAAGCCGAGGGAGCGGAGGGCGACGCGGCGCGTGGAGTCGTCCTTGAGATTGGACGTGGTGCTGAACCACGCGCGGACCTGCGGATTCCAGTGCGTGGGGCCCACGTCGCCGCCCTGCGGGGGCGCGTCACCGCCCAGGTCGGCGGAGGCGTCGATGAAGCCGGGATACACGGTGAGACCCTTGAGGTCCCACACCCGCGCACCGGCGGGCGGGGTCATCCCGGCGCCGACGGCCGTGATGAGTCCGTTGCGGACCACGACGGTGGCGTTGGTCAGCACCTGCCCGGGGGCGGTGACGACGCGCGCGCCCACGAGGGCGTGGTAACCCGTGGTGTTGTCGCGCAGGCCGGTAACCGGCTGCGTGCGGGACGACTGCTGGGCCTCGAGCGAACCGGCGGCGCATGCCGCGAGGCCGAGGAGGAGGAGACGACGAAACACGCTCACGAAGGGCTCCCGGGGGACGGCTGGGGGGCGGCCGTCGATGGAGAATTAGAAAAGGGGGGTGGTGCCGGCGCGCGTGCCGGGTGCACTGAGATACGCGGGCGGGCTGACTTATGATGGGGTCGGCGCACGCGTGGGGCAAATCGGGGCGCTGGCCTCGCGCCCGGCGGCGCCTGGTCGTTACACGGGGGTCCCACTCTCCGCGCGCGCCGCCGTGCGCAGACCGTACGCCGTCCACGCCGCACCGGCGAGGTCGATACCGGCGAAGAGTAGCAGCTGCACCGGGGCCGCGAAGCGGGCCACCAGTAGCGCGAGCAGCGCCGCGAACACGATGCGCCCGTGGACGCTGGCGTGGAAAAACGCCACCGCGTTCGCGCGCCCACACACCCAGTAGTAGTACCCTAGTGGTACGGCCAGCGCGCCGACCATCCGGATCCAGATCTCGGTGGGGGCGGGGATGCCCAGCGGCGACAGCACCAGCTCGGGTACAAGGGTGAGGCCGATGCCGGTGGCGACGGCGTAGAGTCCGAAGGTGGTGATGCTGGTGGCGGCGGGATGCATTGGGCGCGGTTGTTGAAGGACACGCCACGGGGTGGCGCACGGCGTCGGCGCGATGCCGGACCGGCGTGACTCAGCCCAGCCACGATCCCAATGTGCGAGGCCAGACAACCGGCGTGAAGGGTGCCGCGTTGGTATGGCGGCGGTGGGCCGTGGGCGGTGGGCCGTGGGCCGTGGGCGGTGGGCCGTGGGCGGTGGGCCATAGGCGGTGGGCGTCGCGGCGCCCGTTGTGAAGCTCGTGCACGCAGCGGATGTTGCGGCGTACGAGATCGCGACATGAGCACCTCATGTCGTCTCCACCCCTTTCGCCGGCGCCCTGATGTTGCGAGCCGTTGTGTTGTTGCTGCTGTCGCTTGGTCTTGCAACCGCCCTGCCGGCGCAGTCTCCGGTCGGTGGTGTCACGCTGTCCGGGTCCGTGCAGGACGCCCGCACCAGAACGGGGCTGCCGTTTCTCAATCTGCAGCTGCTCGCCGAGCAGGACAGCGCGTTCGTGGCCGGTCGGATCACGAACGAGACCGGCGCGTTCACGTTTAGCGGGCTCGTGAAGGGCCGCTACGTGCTGGTGGTCCGGTCGATCGGCTATCAGCCCATCCGCCAGCGCGTCGTGATCGGCGAACTGAGCGCCTTTCTCGATCTCGGGGCATTACTGATGCGCGCGGACGCACAAACCCTGGGCGACGTCGTGGTCACGGCCACTGCCGAGGGGGTGTCGGGTACCATGGACCGGAAGACGTTCACCGTGGCCGACAACATCAGTCAAGCGGGCGGTTCCGTGCTGCAGGCGATGTCCACGCTGCCGGGCGTGACCGTGGGACAGGACGGCAAGGTCCAGGTGCGCGGCAGCGACAAGGTCGTGGTGCTCATTGATGGCAAGCAGACGGCGTTGACCGGCTTCGGCTCCCAGAGCGGCCTGGACAACCTGCCGGCGTCGGCGCTGGAGCGCATCGAGGTCATCAACAACCCGTCGGCGAAATTCGACGCGAACGCGAGCGCCGGAATCATCAACCTGGTGTTCCGGAAGCAGGAGCAGCAGGGGTTCAACGGCAAGGTCGGGGTGATGGGCGGCGCCGGTGCGCTGTGGGTGAAGCAGGAGAACCTGCCCACCATCCGGCCGCAGTTCCGGGGCACGCCGAAATTCAATCCGTCGCTGTCGGTGAACTACCGGCATGGTGCGACGAACGCGTTTCTGCAGGGGGACTGGATGTATGCGCCCACGCTGAACAAGAACGAACTGGCCACGCGCACGTACGACGACGGGACGGTGATTCTGCAGCAGGTGAAGCGGAACCGGCGCACCGACTATGCCACGCTGAGCGCCGGGATGGACCACGCGGTTGACGCCCACAACAGTGTGAGCGTGTCGGGGCTGTTCAACCGCGAAAAAATCCTGGACAACGGGGACAATCCGTACTTCACTGGTTCGCTGCAAAATCGGACGCGGCTGTGGCAGTTCCTCGAGGATGAAGTCAAGTACACCGCCTTCGGCAGCGCCGTGGTCACGCATCGTTTCGCGCAGCCGGGCCACACGCTCGCGCTCACCGCGAACTATTCGTTCCACCGCGAAGACGAGCGGTACACCTTCACCAACACGCGGCCGACGTTCGTCGGCACCGATGCCTTCGCACTGCTCTCCGACGAGCATGTGGTGGATCTCAACGCGGACTACATCAAGCCGCTGCGGCAGGGGCGCGTGGAGGCCGGCTTCAAGGGGCGCTACCGCTCGATCCCGGTCAACATGCAATTCTTCGCGGGGCAGCAGTCACCGATCGACACCGGGGCGGGGGGCTGGGCCACATACCGCGAAACCATTCCGGCGCTCTACGGCACGTACGTGTTCGAGAGCCAGCACGTCGAGCTCGAGGGTGGCATCCGCCTGGAAGGCGTGCGCGTGGATTACGACGTGAATCCCGATCACAATACCTACGCGAGCGACGGCTATCGCTACCTGCAGCCGTTCCCGAACATCCGGGCCGCCTACAAGTTCGACGACACCAGCAAGCTGTCGCTGTTCTTCAACCGGCGCGTGGACCGGCCGAACGAAGTGGATATCCGGATCTTCCCCAAGTACGACGAGCCGGAACTGATCAAGGTGGGCAACCCCGGCCTGCAACCGCAGTACGCCACGTCCGCCGAGGCGGGGTACAAGACCAGCGGCGCGAAGGGGAGCGTGTACGTGGCGGCGTATCACCGCATCGTGGACGGCACCATCACGCGGATCGCCACGCAGGCGCCGGGAAGTGTGCTGCTATACCACGTGTTCCAGAATGCGGGACGTAGCGTGAGTACGGGCTCCGAGCTGGTGTGGCAGCACGCCGTGTCCCGCGCGCTCTCGCTCAGCGCCAACGCGACCGTATATCGGAAGACGGTCCACGCCTTCGCGGTCGTGAATCAATATCCGGTGCCGGTGCGATACGAGGCGGCGCGCGCGCAGCTCACGTCGGGCACCGTCAAGCTCAACGCGGTCATGACGCTGCCGTACGGGTGGCAGGCGCAGCTCTCGCAGCTGTACCTCGCACCGGATCTGCTTCCGCAAGGGCGCATCGACAGCCGCTACGCGCTTGATCTGGGCGCGAAGAAAAGCGTGCAACAGGGGCGCGGCGAACTGGTGGTGAACGCGACCGATCTCCTGAACACCATGCAGCTGCGGCGAACGATCCGCGGCACGGATTTCCGCATGGTGAGCACGGATTACGCCGAAACGCAGGTGATCCGGGTGGGATACAACCGGAAGTTCTAGGGCGCACCGCGCACGCGGCGGCGCCGCCCGCGGCGCTTGCGGCGACAGCCGATGTCCCGTAGGCTGCTGCGCTCGGCCCGGCCGAGTGTCCGGTCACACACATCTTTTTGGAGCATGGCAATGAATCGTTGGTCCCTGTCCCGCGCGTGGTCTCGCGCGTGGTCCCGCGCGCGGGTTGCGCTGCCGCTGGCCCTCGTGGGCTGTTCTTCTGTCGCGGCACCGGACGGCGACACTCTGATCATGCTCGGGCTGCAGGGGCCGATGACGGGTGAGTATGCCGCGGAAGGACTCGGGTACCGGAACGCTGTGACGATGCTGGTGGATCAGACCAACGCCGCCGGTGGCATCAACGGACGGAAGATCCGGCTCGTCATCGAAGACGACAAAGGTGACGCGCAGGAGTCGGCGCTCGTGGCCGATCGACTGGTGGCGAAGAAGGTCGTGGCCGTGATCGGGGCGTGGAATTCCGGCGCCACCGAGCCGGCGTCGGCCACCTACAATCGCGCCGGTATCCTGCACGTCACGCCCGCCTCCACGGCCACGCGCCTGACCACCAAGGGCTACCAGCAATTCTTCCGCGTCTGCTTCCTCGATGAGCGGCAGGGGCTGTTCGCGGCCACGTTCATCACGCAGCAGCTGGGGCTCAGGAAGGTCGCCCTCGTGCATGACAACTCCGGATTCGCGCTCGGGCTGGCCGAATCCACCAAGCGGTACCTCGAGGCGCAGGGTGCCAACATCGCGTTCTACGATGCGATCAATCCGGCGGAGAGCGACTTCGGCGCGACGCTGACCAAGCTCAAAGCGACGAACCCCGAGGTGGTGTACTTCACGGGGTATTTTCCGCAGGGGGCGTTGTTGCTCAAGCAGGCGGCGGCGATGGGGCTCAAGATGCAGTGGATCGGTGGCAACGGCATGAGCACCACGGAGCTCATCACGGCGGCCGGTGTGGGCGTTGCCAAGGGGGTCATCGTGACCACGGAACCGTTGCCGGGCGATCTCGACTCGCCGGAGGCCAAGCAGTTCGTGGCCGACTACACGGCCAAGTACGGCGCGGCCCCCAACAGCGTGTGGACCATGATGGCGGCCGACGCCTTCCGGGTGGTGCGCTATGCGATGACCCAGACCACGTCCACCGATCCGAAGGTGCTGGCCGAGTGGCTGCACAAGAGCCTCAAGGACTATCCCGCGATCACGGGTCCGATCATCGGCTTCGACGACAAGGGCGACCGGCTGGGGACGATCCACCGCGCGTACGTCGTGGACGACCGTGGGCAGTTCGTGCTGTACAAGAAGTAATGGCGCGCTACGGCCGGACCATCGTCTGGAACGGCCGCAGCCCGGCGGCCGACAGGGTGGCCACGTGCAGCGCCCCGACCTGACGGCCGATCGTATCGCTGGCATCGCCGTCGAAGCGGTAGTGCACGCCGCCGTAGATCCGCGAGAGGGTGGACTCCTTCACCCAGCTCTCCAGCAGGGGCTGTTCGCGCGGAAAGTACCACGACAACACCGCTGCGGCGGCAGTCGAGTACGACGATTCGGCGGGGTATGACGGGTGGTTGGACAACGTGATCGGCATGGTGATGGCCGGATCCATCTGGTTCGGGCGCGCCAGCAGGTAGCGGTATTTCGCCAGCCACGTCACGATGCCGGCGTCCATGATGGCCTGATTCATCGTGGTGAGGATCGTGGCGCACTGCAGCTCGCTGACCCGATAATGCACGCACAGGTCGGACGCCACGCCATTCCAGTAGCCCGGTGGCGTAGGGGTGCCGAAGCCGTAGAACCAGTAGACGGCGCTCGCGAGCTGGGCGCTGGTGCGCGTGTCGCTGATCTGGCGGACTTCCGCCAGCCCGGTCAGGAACGCCGACGAGTTGAGGGCAGGGGGCGGCGGCACGGTGATCGCCGCGGCCGACGTGAGCAGCCACGGCTTCGCCTCGCCCCAGCGCGGATTCACCGGCAGTCTGCCGGCAGTGGAGACCCAGATGCCCGGTCCGGTGGGGAGCGTCACCGCACCAAGCAAAGCGGTGGTGTCGGCGGCGCGCAGCCGCAGTAGGGAGTCGGCAATGAACTCGCCCAGTGTTTTCCCCGCGGCCTGTGCCGCCGGCGTGCCGGCGGTGGGCTGGCGCAACTCATTCTGCAGTGTGACCTGGATCGCGGCGGCTTTCGTGGGGGCCATCGCGGTGAGCACGCGTGACGACGCATAGCTCACGGCTGCCCGTCGCGACGTGAGCACCGTGTCGCTGATCCGTGCGAGTACGATGCGCTGCGCGAGGCTTTGGAGCGTGTAGGCGCGGGTCGCCGTGGGGGAGGTGAGTGGCGTTCGCGGTGACCACGAGCCGCGCCTCGGCGTTCCACACTACCGTGGCCATCGGCGCGTAGGCCGGGATCGGCGCCGTGCCGATGCTGTCCGCGCATCCGGCGAGGCCGAGGAGTGCGAGGCACGGCGGGATCAAGGGACGGATACAGGTGCCCCGCCGTCTGGTTGGCACGGGCGTGTACGGGGTGTGTGTGGGCACGGCGTCAGAGCTCGCGGTGAGACGGTGGAGGGGTTCCGTGCCGGCGCGCCCATGGTACACGCGGATTGATCGTTGGCAGCGAACCGGTAATGTAGGCGTTCCCTGCTCTCGCGAGGGGGCCGCGCCGGCGTGTCGTCGCGGGGCCATCACCTCGTCCGGTCCGATTCGCGCCGTCGTGTGTGTTCGCGTTCTACAGCGATGCGGCGGGCACGTCACAGACGGGGACGCAAACGCATCTCACGAACAACAAGGGCGTCGCGAAGGCAGTGGCATTCAACGTGACCGACACCGGTTTCCAGGTGATCTGTACCGCCACGCCGACGGACACGCGCACGGATGACTCTGGTTTCATTCCGTGGGTGAACGGTGGCGGACAGACTACGGCCGAGCTCGTCTTCGAGTAATCGCGCACTGTCGGATCGACCCAACGCCCGCTGTCGCATGAATGCGACAGCGGGTGTTGTCATTGTTCGCGAGCCCCGACACAGCTCGAACACGGATGACACCGATGGACGGAACCAACACGGATAATCCCACGCCGACACCTTCGCTGCGCACCATCCGTGGACGTACACACCGCTTATCCGTGTGGTTTCGGTGTGATCCGCGTTATCCGTGTTCTGGCGGCTAACGATCTCACCGCCACGCGCCGAGCAGTTCGCGAGCCCCGACACAGCCGGAACACGGATGACACCGATGGACGGAACCAACACGGATAAGCAAAAGCCTACACCTGCGCTGTGCATCATCCGTGGACGTACACACCGATGATCCGTGTGGTTTCGGTGTAATCCGCGTCATCCGTGTTCTGGCAGTGAACGATCTCACCGCCACGCATCGAGCAGTTCGCGAGCCCCGAAACAGCTCGAACACGGATGACCCCGATGGACGGAAACAACACGGATAAGCCAACATCGTTGATGCTCTCGCGCACCATCCGTGGACGTACACACCGCTTATCCGTGTGGTTTCGGTGTAATCCGCGTCATCCGTGTTCCGGCGGTTAACGATCTCACCGCCACGCACCGAGCAGTACGCGGGCATCGAAACAGCTCGAACACGGATGACACCGATGGACGGAACCAACACGGATAAGCCAACATCGTTGATGCTCTCGCGCACCATCCGTGGACGTACACACCGCTTATCCGTGTGGTTTCGGTGTAATCCGCGTCATCCGTGTTCTGGCGGTTAACGATCTCACCACCACGCGCCGAGCAGTTCGCGAGCCCCGACACAGCCGGAACACGGATGACACCGATGGACGGAACCAACACGGATAAGCCAAAGCCTACACCTGCGTTGCGCACCATCCGTGGACGTACACACCGCGTATCCGTGTGGTTTCGGTGTAATCCGCGTCATCCGTGTTCCGGCGGTTAACGATCTCACCACCACGCATCGTGCAGTTGGCGAGCAGTTCGCGAGCCCCGAAACAGCTCGAACACGGATGACCCCGATGGACGGAACCAACACGGATAAGCCAAAGCCTACACCTGCGCTGTGCACCATCCGTGGACGTACACACCGCTTATCCGTGTGGTTTCGGTGTGATCCGCGTCATCCGTGTTCTGGCGGTTAACGATCTCACCACCACGCGCCGAGCAGTTCGCGAGCCCCGAAACAGCTCGAACACGGATGACACCGATGGACGGAACCAACACGGATAAGCCAAAGCCTACACCTGCGTTGCGCATCATCCGTGGACGTACACACCGATGATCCGTGTGGTTTCGGTGTAATCCGTGTCATCCGTGTTCCGGCGGTTAACGATCTCACCGCCACGCACCGAGCAGTAACAGGTCAGTCGCGCCAATGCGTGACGTCCGCCGCCGCGAGACGCGGCTTGGCCTCGGGCGTTTCGAGCGGCTCACCGATCGTCAGCACGGCGATGATACGCTCGCCTTCGGGCACGCCACCGGCGGCGCGTGCGGCCGGGTCGTCCATGATCGCGCCGGACCGGATGTGCGTGCCGAGTCCGATGGCGGTGGCCGCGAGACCGATGTTCTGCGTGGCCATCATCGTCGACGCGTAGTCTTCTTCGCGGATTTCAGCGTTCTCGTTGAGCACCATCGCCACCAACAACATGCACGGCTGGGCACGATGCTCATCGCTGGTGCTGCGACGGATCGACTCGGCCTGCGCTTCGTCAGCGGCCTTCTTGGCCTTGCGGTTGCCCAGCGCCAGACCGTACGCCGCGCGCGCTTCGGGGCCGAGCACGTAGAAGCGCCACGGATTCGTGAGGCGATGGATCGGCGCCAGGACGGCGGCCTGCAGCAGCTGCTCCAGCTCCGCCTGCGTGGGCGTGCGGTCGGTGAACTTACGAATGGAGCGGCGGCCGGAAATGGCGTCGAAAACGTTCATGATGGGCAATGAAAAAGTGTTGGTGACGGCGAATCCGAAAGATCGGCCGTCATGGACACTTTCGCTACGGGTGACGCCGATCAGCCGCCCGTGCCGAACTGGCGCGTGAACTTCAGGAACACCGAGCGCTGCTGTGGGGCGCCGAGGTCGAAGAAGTTGTTGGCGCCGCGACCGTCGTTGAACACCACGAACAGTCCCGTGCCCGCCGTGTTCAACCAGCCGAAGCGGAGGTTCGCCGAGAAGATGTTCTGCTGGTTGTTGTACTGCGTGAGCGTCTGTACGAACACGCGGGGCGAGAAGAAGTAGTTCAACCGCACCGCCTGCAGCGAGCGGATGAAATTGCCCTGCGGCAGGCGCACGTCGTTGTAATCGGCCGTGAACGAGCCCGAGAACGTGGCGCCGCGCCGGACGGTGATCGTGCCGCTCCCGCCGCTGCGGCGTCCCGTCCAGAACTGTCCCACATCGAAGCGGCCCGTGGCCGTGATGTTTTCGCTCGGGTCGGTGACGTAGTCCCAGCCGAAGGTCCCCCAGTCGTACTGGCCGGCGGGCAGCACCACGCCCGGCGCGATCGTGAACGGCGCCTGCAGCCCTTCGTGCGAGAGGTTGTACTCGGGGCCGAACTTGGTGCTGTTGGCGAGCTCGATCTCGGTCAGGTCGATATGCAGGTAGCCCGACTGATAGAAATTATCGGTCAGTCCGTACGCACTGCGATAGCTCACGTGTGGATTCCACTGCCGGAACCACGCCCACTCCGGCTTGCGCACCAAGCGCATCAGCGAGACATCGTAGGCGCGATAGCCGCCCGGCCGGCTCATGAAGCCCACTTCCGGATTGAAATCGTCGCCGATCTGCGCGATGCGCGCGTTGTGGTTCCAGACGTTGGTCTGATACGCCACGCGGCCGCTGAACGCGTTGGCATCGCCGTCGCGATCACGCGTCGTGGTGCGCGCTGCCCACCAGTCGGAGGTCCAGCGCTGGCCGAGTCCCAGCCGGCCATCGACCGCGAAGGTGCGGTTCACGTCGCTGCCATCGTCGGTGGCCATGCGCTGCACCACCATCGCGCCTACGCGTGAGCGCGCCGACAATTCACGGGTGGCGCGTCCCACGGTGAACGATTGCCCCGCGTTCTGCGCGTCAGAGGCATCGGTCACCATCTGCAACAGCCCCACCGTGGTGCTGCCCACCCGCCCCGACAAGCGGCCGCCACCCAGGATGGACTGCGGCGTGCCGTCGTTGGAAATCCCGATGCGGCGCGTGAAGAACAGATCGACCGCCTGCGGCGTGCCCGCCGAAAAAACACCCGCGTTCTCGAGGAAGAACGGCCGCTTTTCCGGGAAGAAAATCGGGAAGCGCGTGAGATTCACGCGCTGGTCATCCACTTCCACCTGCGCGAAGTCGGTGTTGACCGTGAGGTCGAGCGTGAGCGCCGGCGTGACGCCGTACTTGATTTCGCCGCCGAACTCCAGCGGGCGCGACGTGGGCAGCTTCGCGCCGCCGCTCCAGCGCTCCTGCGACGCGCCCAGCACGTACGGTGTGGCCGTGCGGATCCGGCGCACCGGCAGCGTGAGGTTGGCCAGATTACCGGCCACCGACAGGCGATACAGGTTGAACTGGCGCGGAATGAAGGCCCAATACAACTCCTCATTCTTACGACGGATGTTGCGCGACACGTTCATGCCCCACGTCTGCTCGGCGGCACCCGACTGATAGCGCAGCGTCGAGAACGGGATGCGGAACTCCGCCGTCCACCCCAGCGAGTCGATCGTCGTCACCACCGTCCAGCTGGCGTCCCAGTTCACATTGAAGCCGCCCAGTCCGCCGGCCTGCGTACGGTTCTGCCCCGCCACCTGCGCACCGCCCCCTTCCCCTTCGCGGATCACCTGCCCGTCGTACTCCACGCCCGCGGGGGTCGTCGCGAACACGAAGCCGTTCTGATTGTCGTGGTACGTATCGAAGATGAACGCGATGTGATCGCTGTTGGCGAGTTGCACGTCGCGGATCTTCTCACCCGGCACGATCAGCTGCGGCTCGCGGTCGTACATGCGCGCGCCGATGTAGAGATTCACACCATCAGTGGCCAAGCGCACCTCGGTGCGCTCGGAGGCCGGCACCCCTTCGTTGAGCTCGCGCTGCACGAAATCCCGGATCGGCGTCCCCTGCGACCACATCGCCTCGTCGAGCTTGCCGTCGATGGTCGGTGGCGTCGTCACGCGCAGCGTGCCGAACGTGGGCCGCGGTCGGGCCCGCGCCGCGCGTGCGAACGAATCCGCCACGGCGGCGTCGAGGCGCACGGGCGCCGGAGGCGCGCCACCGCTCTGCGCGCCGGACGGACGGGCGGCGGTCACGGTGGCCAGAACAGCCACGGCGAGGGCGAGCGGCATCCGGGTGTGCGGCGGCATGCGGCGGATCAACACGGTCATGGCAGGCGGAGTCATGTGGAACGCGGGAAAGAATGTCTCGCGGGCAATGTATGGCGCTGGACAACGTCGGGCGACTGGTGCTTCTTGGGCTACATGCCTTTCGACGAGCCCTCCCGCCGACAGTTCCTCGCGTTCCTGGCCAGCAGTCCATTGCTCGCCGCCGCCGGCCTCGACGACACCCTGCTCACGCGTCTCCTGCGCGGCGATCGCCAGCCGGATGACGCCGCCCTGCGCATCGCCCACGCGCTCGCGCAGCCGCCGGCCAAGCCGGTACTCGCCGCCGCCGCGTCGGATATCCGCACCCCCGCCGAGGCGCTCGACGTCTTCGACTTCGAGCCGGTGGCCCGGCAGAACATCCCCGTGGCGCACTGGGGCTATCTCGCAACCGGCAGCGACGACGACGCCACGATTCAGGCCAACCGGCAGGGCTTTGATCGGTGGGCGCTCAAACCACGGCGCCTCATCGATGTGAGCCGACTCGACACCAGTTTGTCACTGTTCGGCACCCGCTATCCCACGCCGATCGTCATCAATCCGGTCGGCAGTCAGAAGGCGTTTCATCCCCTTGGCGAAGTCGCGGTCGCCCGGGCGGCCAAGGCGAAGGACCACCTGATGGTGCTCTCCACGGTGGCCACCACATCGATCGAGGACGCCATCGCGGCGCGCGGCGGCCCGGTGTGGTTCCAGCTGTATCACCAATCCGACTGGGCGATCACGAAGCAGATGGTGCAGCGCGCCGAGCGGGCCGGGGCACCGGCCATCGTGTTCACGGTGGATCTGCTGGGTGGCAGCAACCGCGAAACGATGATCCGCGAGGCGC
Organism: Gemmatimonadota bacterium; assembly: GCA_031127095.1. Lineage (GTDB taxonomy): Bacteria > Gemmatimonadota > Gemmatimonadetes > Gemmatimonadales > Gemmatimonadaceae > Gemmatimonas. Next base: position 2,157 of record JARIEX010000020.1, on the reverse strand, counting down.
GGAAGGACACCCGCACCTGCACGAAGTGCCACCTCGGCGGCGCCCCGCTGCCGGGGATCAGCGGCCGGGTGGACGATCGCGACAACCGCCGTAAGCCGAATCTCGTGGGCTACCAGAAGGCCACACCGATCCCCGAAGTGGGCACGCCCACGTGGGAGTTCGTCGATCGCCTCAAGCAGAGCACGTCGATGAAAGTGCTGCTCAAGGGCATCGTGACGGCGGAGGATGCGCAGCTCGCCGTGCAGCACGGCGTGGACGGCCTGTTCGTCTCCAATCACGGCGGACGCGCCGAGAATTCGCGGCGCGCCACCGTGACGTCGCTGCCGGAGGTCGTGCTCGGCGCGGCAGGACGCATCCCGGTGATCTGCGACGGCGGTTTCCGCCGCGGCACCGATGTGTTCAAGGCCATGGCACTCGGCGCCACCGCCATCGGCATCGGCCGTCCCTACATCTGGGGACTCGGTGCCTTCGGTCAGGAGGGCGTGGAGGCCGTGCTGGGGATCCTGCGCCGCGAATTCGAAGTCGCGATGAAGCAGAGCGGCACCACCTCGCTCGCCGCGATCACGAACCGGCACATCACGCCGGCCTAGGACGCCGGCGCCGGCCGGCGCTACACGATGGCGTAGTTCATCATCATGCCCATGTCCTCGTGCACCATGTTGTGACAGTGCAGGAGGAAGCGGCCGCGGTAGCGGTCGAAGGTGGCGGCCACGGACACGCGCTCGCCGGGATGCACCAGCACCGTGTCCTTGAGACCGCGTTCCCATGGCATGACGCGGGCGCGCCCCCCGACTCGCTCGATCACCTGGAACTGCACCTCGTGCACATGCACCGGATGCGGAAACGGACCGTCGTTCACGAACGTCCACACCTCGGTGTCGCCGAAGCGCACGGTTTCGTCGATGCGCTCCATGTCAAAGGCACGGCCGTTGATGTCGTGCTGCATCATGGCGCTGTTGAAGCGGAACGTGCGCGTGCGCGTGGCCCGCTGCGGATCAGGCAAGACCAGCGTCGGTAGCGGGCGTGGTGTCCAACCACGTGGCGTCACGGCGCGATCGATGGTGAACTCCACCAGATCCATCGCGCCCCCCTGCGGCACGCCGCCCGCGCCCATACCGCCCGCGCCGCGCCCCATGCCGCGTCCCATGCCGCCCATGCCCATCCCCATGCCGCCCATGCGGGCCGGCGAGGCGAACGGCGCCGACACCAGCGTGACGCGCGACCCCACGGGCAGGTGCGCAAAGTCGACGAGCAGATCCGCGCGTTCCCCGGTGCCGAGATCCACCGACGTCACGGTCTCGGCGGCGGGGAGCAGACCGCCATCGTTGCCGATCAGCGTCATGCTGTGGCCGTTGGACAGCGCGAGCCGCAGCAGCCGTGACGTCGTGGCATTCACTACCCGCAGACGGTACGTGGTGGTCTCCACCGGCATCGTCGGCAGGCGGATGCCGTTGGCGAAGGCGGCATCGCCGAAGAAGCCTTCCATCTGCTCGTGCATCGCCGGTTCGTACGCGAAGGTGCCATCGGCCGCGAGGCGTCGGTCCTGAATGAGCAACGGCACCTCATGCGCGCCGTCGGGGAGCCCCAGCGCCTCCTCGGCCGCGTCGTTCACCAGCAGCACCCCGGTCATGCCGCGATAGGCCTGCACCCCGGTACGGTGATGTGGATGCGCGTGATACCAGTAGGTGCCCGCGCGGTCGATCACCGGAAAGGTGTAGCGATATGTGCTCCCCGGCGCGATCGCGAGCCGGGGATGTCCGTCAGCCGCCTCAGGCACCCGCAGCCCGTGCCAGTGCAGAATCGTAGGCTCGGCCAGCGCGTTCTCGAGCGTGATCGTGGCCGTGTCACCGCTCCGCGCGCGGATGGTTGGTCCCACCGGACCGTCACCGGGGCTCCACACCTCCACCGGGACGCCCGGCGCGATCTCCACCCGCCGCGCGGCCGCACGGAGCGTGAGATTGGCGGCGGAGACCTCGGGCGGCGGGCGCAACAGCGCCCGATCGAGATGGGGATGCCGCCGCGGCCGCTTGGCGTGATACGCGGCCATCGCGGCTTCGAGCGCCGGCCCCCGGTGCGCCACCACGGCGAGCCCGGCCGCGCTTCCCAGCGAAAGAAAATGTCGACGGTCCATACGGCGAAGCATGCGACGCCTCGCAT
>JARIEX010000019.1 GCA_031127095.1 Gemmatimonadota bacterium | reverse complement strand
CACCCGGCCTGAGGCGCGTCGCAAGCGCGCGCTCGTCCTCGGACACCCGAAGGGGCCCTCTCACACCGCGGTGTGCACGCGGAATCCGGAATGCGGCCACGTCACCATGCCGGCGGCTTGGCCCTCGTCGAACAGCGCAAGGCGCAGGAAGAGCCGGCGCACGGCGCGCCGGAACGCCACGGTCAAGCGTGATAGGAATGTTAATCGGGGTAGGTGGAGTATTGGACTGACCCCGATACAGTGGACGCGTGATTGGGAACTACGCGGCCTTGGGTCGCACAGGGAACTCGTCCTCATGACGAGCGATCACGGCGCGCCTCAACGCGACTCGTTCGCGAAGGACACCGCCCCGTTTTTTGCGAAAGCCTGCTCCTGGCGCAGCGTCGCCACGTCGCGTCGGAGCCACCGATTCTCCTGCTCCCGTGTCTCACCCGGCAGCGCCGAGCCTTGTTCCTCGTTGTTCTCGCGACGGCCATGTCGCCAACGGTACGGGGACCGGCTCAGTGTGTCCGATCTGGATCGATCGGGCTGCGGAGCGCTTCCACGTGGACACGCCGTGGCCGAACGCCGTGATCTGGGACGCGTCGTCGCGTCGCGCCCCGCTGGAGGAGGCCACCGCAGTGCTCGTGCTGGTGGTGTCATTTTGTATATTTCACGCGTCTGGGATACCGAGGTTTCTGCTCGTCACTGACGCAAGGTGATGAACGAAGTGCCGTTCCCCCGCGAAGGATGGCACTCCCGCCGGGGATTCCCGTCGATGCATTGCCGCATATGTGTCCTGTTGGTAGGCCCCTCTCACCCGAATCATCCCCGTACCTATGCATAGGAAAGATTTTCTCAAAATGGGCGGACTCGGACTGGCGGCCATCAATCTTCCCAAGTGGCCAATAGGTCCCGCCACCAAGCCCATTGTCATTTCCACCTGGGATAGCGGCATGCCGGTCAATGCGGCAGCCTGGAAACTGCTGTCAGCCAACGGCAAGTCGGTAGACGCGGTGGAAGCCGGCGCCCGATACATCGAAGACACCATCAATTGCTGCGTGGGCATTGGCGGGTATCCTGACCGGAACGGTATTGTCACGCTGGATGCGTGCATCATGGACGAACACGCCAACTGCGGTGCGGTCGCCGGTGTGGAACGGATCAAGCACCCCATTTCGCTGGCACGACGGGTGATGGAATCCACGCCCCATGTCATGCTGGTGGGACAAGGGGCGCAAGAGTTCGCGCTGCAGAATGGTTTCACTTTGGAATCAGCGGACCTCTCGGCCGACGCCAAAGACGCCTACAAAAAATGGCTCGAAAAAACACACTACAAACCAGTGATCAATATTGAGAAGAAAAAAGACAACGGTCCGTTCGCCCCGCATTTCTTTGACGATGGTTCAGTCAATCATGACACGATGGGATTGGTCGCCATGGACAGCGCGGGCGATCTCTCCGGTGCCGTCACCACCAGCGGCATGGCGTTCAAAATCCATGGACGCGTCGGAGACTCTCCCATCATCGGGGCCGGCTTGTTTGTGGACAATGAAATCGGCGCAGCCACGAGCAGTGGGCTTGGCGAGGAAGTGATCCGCATCTGTGGGACGCACACCGTCGTGGAATACATGCGTCATGGCTACTCCCCGGAAGACGCCTGCAAAAAAGCGTGCGAGCGTATCGTGAACCGAGATCGCGAGAAAGCCAAGACATTGCAGGTCGGTTTCCTGGCGCTCAATAAAAACGGCGAGTACGGCGCCTATGCCATTCAGAAAGGATTTGTCATCAGCGTCACATCAGAATCTGAAAATCAGATTCATGAGGCGAAATTTCTCTTGTGATCGTGGCGCCGCTGCCGGACATCAATGGCCACGACATGATGCCGGTCCCCGATTCACCGCAGCTGATCCTGTTGGTCCGTGAGCAGTTGCCGGTCGCCTCTTGGCGAGTGATACTCATGGTATGAAGACAGCCATCTCGCTCCCCGACGCCGTGTTTCATGCGGCCGAACGTCAGGCTAGGCGGGCGCAGAAGTCGCGCAGCCAGTTGTACGCGGAAGCACTGGCCGAGTACCTCGATCGCCACGCCCCAGACGAAGTGACCGAGGCGATGAATCAGGTGGTCGACCAACTGGGCGATGCGCCCGATCCGTTCGTCCAGGCCGCCGCGCAGTCGGTGCTGGCGCGCGTTGAATGGTAGAGGTCACACAGGGCGAGCTGTGGTGGGCGGAGCTCCCGATGCCGGGGGGCTCGGCCGCCGGCTTCCGCCGGCCGGTTGTTGTGGTGCAAGGCAACGCGCTCAACCGAAGCCGCCTCCCGACGGTCGTGTGTGTGCCGCTGACCAGCAACCTGACATGGGCCGACGCGCCGGGGAGCACGCTCCTCTCGGCCAAGGTGGCCGGGCTCCCCAAAGCCTCCGTGGCCAACGCGTCGCAGCTGTTCGCGGTGCATCGGGCGTACCTCACGCAGCGCATTGGGAAGCTCGCGCCAAAGCCCCTCGGGCAGATTCTCGTGAACATCGACATCGTGCTCGGTCGCTAGGCCGTCTCATAGGCGTTCGGCCGACAACAGGCAACGGAAGATCGGATGCGGGCGTTCCTCGCGACGACTCGTTTGAAGAGCTGACTCCTAGAACCACACATTGTCCTGAAGGAACCATGACCTTCCCTGCGCACCGTTCCGCCGCACTCCTCGTGGTCTTGGTCGCCGCCTCGCCGCTCGGCAATGCGACCGTCGCAGCGCAGCAGGCGAACGCCCGCGTCGACTCGCTCTTCTCCTTCGCGACCCCCACCACGCCAGGGTGCGCCGTCGCCGCGATCAAGGACGGGCAGCTCCTCTTCGCCCGTGGCTACGGCCTCGCCGACATCGAGCACCAGGTCGCCATCTCCCGCCAAACGCCGTTCTACATGGCGTCGACCTCGAAGCAATTCGCCGCCGGTGCGATCAACCTGCTCGCGCTTGACGGCAAGCTGTCGCTCGACGATGACGTCCGTAAGTTCGTCCCCGAACTTCCCCAGTTCGGTAACCCGATCACCGTCCGCCACCTGCTCACCCACACGAGCGGCCTCCGCGACTACTTCGGGCTTTTCGGCATGGCCGGGTATCCGAGCGACTATCCGATCACGAACGGCGCCTTTCTCGAGATGATGCGGCGCCAGCGTACGCTCAACTTTCCAACGGGTACACAGTACTCCTACTCAAACTCGGGCTACGTACTCCTCAGCATCATCGTGGAGCGCGCCTCGGGACAGTCGTTGCGCGACTTCACCGCCGAGCGCTTCTTCACGCCGTTGGGCATGCGATCCACCCAATTTCGTGACCAGCACAACCAGCTGGTGCCGAATCGCGCCCTCGCCTACGGACGGAACGCCCGCGGAGAGTATGTGCACGCCGTTCCGTACTTCGACGTGGTCGGGGATGGCGGCCTGTACTCGACCATCGAGGACATCGCACGCTGGGAGGCCAACTTCCTCGAGCCGAAGGTGGGCGGCGCCGAGTGGCTCAGACTTGAGCAGATGCGCGGTCGCCTGACTGATGGAACGACGATCACGTACGGCGCCGGGTTGATACATGGCACGTTCCGAGGTGATTCGATCATCGAGCATGGCGGGTCGTTAGGCGGGTACAACATCAATCTCCTGCGCTTTCCTGCGCGGCGCATCTCCGTGGCGGTCCTGTGCAACGACAACACACGTTCCGCCTCGCAACTGTCCCGCGGTGTGGCTGAGATCTTCCTCGGTGATGTGCTGGCGCCGGTGTCCGCGACCGCCGCGACACCGAACGCGTCGTCACCGCCCGCCACGACCGCCACCGACGGCAACACGCTCGCGAAATTCACCGGCACCTGGTTCTCCCCCAGCACGAACCTCGTGCGTCAGGTCGTCGCCGATCAGGGGCGACTGTATTACGCGCGCGCGCCCGGAAGCCGGAGCGAGTTGGCGTCGGTCGGGGTGGGCCGCTTCGTGATCCTGACGATGAACACCACTGCCATCTTTTCGCGTCGCGCCGACTCGCTGCGCTTGGAGCAGGACGGAGCCCCACCGCAGGTCTTCGTGCGCGTCACGCCGCCAACGAAGGCGTTGAGTGCCTACGCCGGTTCATATCGCAGCGCTGAACTGCGTGCGACCATGACGGTGACGCCCAGAGATTCGATCATCATGCTCCGCACCGAGAGTGGCGATTCCCTTCGTCTCACTGGCGTGTTCGTGGATGGATTCAGCGGCGCCTTGTTCGTGCGGTTCCTCCGGGGCGCTGGCGGCAACGTCACGGCAATGGAGGTGAGCGCTGGCGATCGTGCCCGCAACGTGCGCTTTGAGCGGATGCGGTGACTCGGCGTTGCATTTGGTGAGGCAGCATTGGCAGGCGTAGCAGGCAATGCACGAGCAAGCGAAAAGATCTTCGTGCCTGTGCGTCGCGTACGGAACGTTTCGAACCCATCGAGCGCCGCGACCTCACGGCGCGTGCTGCAGTCGGGCGCGTTGACGAAGCGCGCTGTGCGCACATCTCATGTGAGCGCCCGCTGCTGAACGTAGGCGTTGAAGCTGCAGGAGAAGGCGTTTTCGAGCGTTCGCGGGCGCTTCACCGCGAACGATGAGAAGCGCGAGGCAGCATAGTCTGCACCCCGAATCCGGCTCCAGCGGGACTCACACAATGGCGGTACGATAGACGCTGGCCATGAGCCCCCGGACGGGGCGCTGACCAGCGCCTCCAATCGCAGTACTAGCGATCTATCTGCGCCTGTAACCGCTCCACATATCGCGCCCCCTGCACGAGCGCCGCAGCCCCATCTAACGCCAGCACGTCGTGGGGGGTCAGCGTCAGCGCCGCGGCACCGACGTTCTCCTCAAGCCGATGCTGCTTGGTCGTTCCCGGAATCGGCACAATCCACGAGCGCTGTGCCAACAACCACGCCAGCGCGACCTGCGCGGCGGTTGCCTCGCGTTGCGTGGCAATGCGCTGCACCAGCTCCACCACGCGCTGATTCGCCTCGCGATTGTCCGCCGACAATCGCGGAATGTTATGTCGAAAGTCGGTCGCGTCGAACGTGGTGTGCGCGTGTATCGTGCCGGTGAGAAATCCGCGCCCCAACGGACTGAACGGAACGAAACCTATCCCCAACTCCTCGAGCACCGGAAAAATCTCCTGCTCCGGCTCGCGCCACCAGAGCGAATACTCGCTCTGCAGCACGCTCACCGGCTGCACCGCATGGGCGCGACGAATGGTGCTGACGCCAGCCTCTGATAGGCCGAAGTGGCGCACCTTGCCCTCGCGGATCAGGTCGCGCACGGTGCCTGCCACATCTTCGATCGGCACCGCCGGATCGACACGATGCTGATACAACAGATCGATGTAGTCCGTCTGCAAGCGCCGCAAGGAGCCGTCCACTGATGCGCGAATGTACGCAGGGCGGCTGTTCAACCCACCACGGTTCTCGCCCGTGTCGAGATCGATGTCGAAGCCGAACTTTGTCGCGATCACCACCTGTTGTCGCAGCGGTGCAAGCGCTTCGCCGACCAGCGACTCGTTCACAAACGGGCCGTACACCAGCGCCGTATCGAAGAGCGTGACGCCGTCGTCTACCGCGTGACGTAACAGCGTGCGCATTGCGGCGCGGTCGCCGGGTGGGCCGTAGCCGGAGCTCATACTCATACAGCCGAGTCCGATCGGCGCGACGGCGAGCCCGGTGCGGCCAAGGTGGCGTGTAGTCGTCATAGTCGAATAATCCTAACCACTAGTACCGACCTTGCGGTTCGCCTCCGGCCACCGCTCCCACCACCAGGAGCGGCACGCTCCCGGTTGCGACACGTTCCGGCAACAGGTTATAAGGCGACGTCAATGACAAATCTCGCGCCTCAGCGAAGAATCGCACAAACGGCCGCCGCTGCCTGATGACGTGATCACGCATCGTGCCGCGCAGGTTCGTGGTGCCCCAACCGAAGGGACAGAGAATCGTCACGAGGCCATGGCGCCGTTGGCAGCAACGACGTCGCGCAGCGAGTGGTACCAGGAACCGCGTGGTGTCGAAAAGATGGCGCCGCCGCTGATTGGTGGGTCGGCCTGGTTCTCGATGAATTCGCGCACGATGCCGACCTTCGCGACCTCGTGAGCCGCCAGCCGCCGACACCCCTCTGCGTGAACGGCGCGGTGCCACCTCCGATTCTCCCATCACGGCGATGGCGACTTGAGCACGTACCCGTCGGGCGGTGTTGCACCCAACAGATTTCGGACGAAGTAGTCCCACGTGCGTCGCACCATGTACGGCTCGGCGGCAAAACCGTGATTGCGATTGGGGAGCACAAGCAGGTCAAAATCCTTGTTGGCCTTGATCAGCTCATCGATTACCAGCTGCGTCGCCACGGGATGCACGTTGTCATCGAGCGTGCCGTAGGCGAGCATCAACTTTCCGCGGAGATTCCTCGCCTTGCGCCAGTTCGACTGTGAGTCGAACGAGTCGGTGGAGTCGGAGAACTTCCTCATCAGCCCCTGATACTTCTCTCCCCACGTGAAGTCGTAGCTGCGCTGGTCATGATTGCCGGCGCTGGACACGGCAACCTTGAAGAACTCGGGGAAGCTCAGGATGGCGTCGGTGGAAGCGAAGCCACCGCCGGAGTGTCCGAAGATGCCGACACGATCGAGGTCGATTTCGGGATAGCGTGCCGCAAGCTGCTTGATGACGGCGATATGATCTGGAATGCCGTTGTCCGTCATGTTGCCGTAGTACGCGTCGTGGAATGCCTTGGAGCGACCGGGCGTGCCCATGGCGTCCACCTGCACCACGTAGAATCCGAGCTCGGCGAGCGCGCGCGCATTGCCGCCGACGTTCACAGTGAACTGCCGTCCACCGATCGAGCCCACCTGTGGTCCGGGGTATATGTAGTCGATGATGGGATAGCTGCGCCCCGGGACCACGTGCGTTGGACGAAAGAGGAGGCCGCGAAGCTCCGTCTGCGCATCGCGTCCCTTCAGCGTGAATGCAAGGGGAGCCGTCCATCCGCTGGCCAGCAGGCGCGCGATGTCCGCGCGCTGCAGTTCACGCACAATGGCACCGGTGGGCAGCCGGAGCACCGACACGGGGAGGGTATCCGACCGTGAAAACGCGTCCACCACGTGTTTGCCATCCGGCGAGAAGGACACGTTATGGTCGGCATTTTCAGGCGTCAGCAGTGTAACGGACGTCCCGTCCAATCGCGCGCGATACAGAAAGCGGTAGTACGGATCGCGTCCGGGCTCGCGGCCTCGCGCCGTGAAGTATGCGTACCGCTGGACATCGTCAATCCAGAGCAGGTCGCTCACCATCCAGTCGCCACTGGTGATGCGATTCTTGATCGCACCAGAGCTCGCGTCCACCAGATACAGGTGGCCCCAGCCGTCGCGTTCGGACCACCAGACAATCTCCCGGTTCCCGTTCAGCGGCCGCCAGTTGGGAATGCCACCAGAATTTTGGTTGGTCTCGACGTAGGTCTTGCCGCTCTCCTTGAGTATTGGTCGCGCGGTGCCGGTTCGCGTATCGGCCGCCATCAGCGTCAACTCGTGAAAACCGCGCTTGCCCGCCGTGAAAAAGAGCTCGCTGCTGTTACTCCCCCAGCGCACGTCCTTCCACGTGGTGTCGGTTCCTAACCAGCAGCAACTCGTGTTGACAGCATCGATCGCCGGCGTATTGACGCGCACGCCCTTCTTGGCGTCGATGTCAAAGACGTGATACTCGAACGTCGGGATCACCGAGTCTCCCGGCAGCGCGTAGCGGTAGCTGTGCAGCACCGGCGCCGGGTTTTTCGTCTCGAGCAGGTGCATCAGCCGCACGTTGCGCTGATCCCATTTGTGCGTGACCAGACGCTTCGAGTCCGGCGACCAGAGCACGTACGGACGCAGTTCGGTCTTGTTGCGCACATTCGTCACCTGCTGACAGCACCCCACGTTGGCCACCGCGTAGCCGTTGTCGGGCGTGCCGTCGGTGGTGAGTGCCGTCTCCGCACCGCCCCCCACGCCTCGCACAAAGAGATTGCCTCCACGCTCGTACGCGACCCACTTACCGTCGGGGGACCGCACCTCGCTGACCTTGCGCTGCGGCACAGAATCCGGTCCGGCGCACGTATAGGCGACGATGTCGCACGACCAGAACTTCTTCTTCGCGAGTTCGAACTGGATGGCGCGCCCGTCGTCGGTGAGGGTGATGTCGCGAAAGGGAAGATTGGACGGCTCGTATGCCGTATCGGCGCGCTGTGACAGCTCGGCGGCCAGGCGTGCATTGTCGAACAGCGGACGTTTCGCGCCGGTGGTCGCGTCAACAAGCAGAAACTCGTATCCGCGCACGCCGCGGTTGCGATACCAGAAGCGATTGCCCGGTATCCAGCGCGGCGCAACCGCGTCATCGACCACGAGCTCGCGCGCGTTCCATCCAACCAGTGCCTCCGCGCGGGCGTAGTCCGACGCGCTCACCTGCGGCGCGCCGCGTCCGGACATCGCAGCGCCGACGGACGCCGCGGCCTGCGCAGGAAGCGGCGCCACGTCGAGCATCGACGCCCCGCTGCTCAGCATCAGCAACAGCAGCTGTCGGCCAACATGGGCGAACGACCTGCGGGACTTTGCTCGGCGGGGCATGAGGGATTCCAGTGGTGGATGTGTGATTTCAGAGTGCGGTGCGGGTCCAACGTGCGGGTCCAACGTGTGGTGGGTGACTCGGCGCAACGGCGGCGCCGCGCTCGGCAGCGTCGCGATCGGTGCGGTACGCATCGCGCTTCAGAACGACGATCGGCTTCTCGATTCTGCGAGGTTCGTGCACGTCAGCGCCACGTTGTACGTGCGCTATGTGCCCACTCCCCCAGCACCCGCCCCAGCACCTCCACCAACCACGTCACGTCCGCCGCACGCACCGTAAGCGGCGGACGAATCTTCAGCACGTTGTCGTCCGGCCCTTCCGTGCCAATGAGAATGCGCTCCTCGCGCAGTCGGTTGACCACGTAGCTCGCGGCCGCCGTCGCAGGCGCGCGAGTGTCCGGGTTGTTCACCAGCTCGACGCCGATAAACAGCCCCATGCCGCGGACATCGCCAACGAGGGGATACGCGCGCTGCAGATCGCGCAGTCCACTGCGCAGCACGTCGCCCACCGCGCGCGCGTTCTCCTGCAGCCCTTCGTCCTGCACGATGCGCAGCACCTCGGTGCCCACGCGGCAGGAGACTGTGCTGCCACCGAACGTGCTGAAGAACTCAATGCCGTTGTCGAACGCGTGCGCGATGTCACTGGTGGTCAGCACCGCGCCCATAGGGTGACCGTTCCCCAGCGGCTTGCCGAGCACCACGATGTCGGGTTCGACCTGCTGCTGCTCAAATCCCCAGAAGAAATCGCCCAGGCGGCCAAGTCCTGTTTGCACTTCGTCGGCAATGCACACGCCGCCTGCGGCGCGGATGCGGGCATACACGCCCTGCAGATAGCCCACCGGCGGGATGATCTGCCCGCCGACGCTCGGGAAGGTTTCGGCGATGAATCCCGCCACGCGGGCGCCGCGGGCGTGAATGCGCGCGATGGCGTCGTCCACGTACGCGGCGTACTGCGTGGCGGCATCCGGGCCGCGATGCGCACCGCGATACGTGTCCGCCACCGGCACCAGTTGCACCCAGTCGGGGCGGCCGCCGCCGTTGGGCTTGTCAAACTTGTACGCCGAGATGTCGTACGCGCCGGTGGTGTTCCCGTGATAGCCGTGATCGGGGGTGATCATGTCGCGTGCGCCCGTACGCGTGCGCGAGAGACGCAACGCCAGCTCATTCGCCTCGCTGCCGCTGTTCACCAGAAACACGTGCGTAAAACGGGAGGGCACCGTGGCCAGTAGCGATTCGGCAAACGCCAACTGCGCCGGGTGCAGGTAGCGCGTGTTGCTGTTGAGGCGCCCCATCTGGTCATGGACGACCGCACGCAGTCGCGGATGTGCGTGCCCCACGTGCGGCACGTTGTTGTACGCGTCCAAATACGTACGGCCCCATTGATCGTACACATAATGCTGCCACCCGCGCACCAGCAGACACGGCGCGCGATAGCTCAGCCGCAGGTTGCTGGCAAAGTGCGCATCGCGTTCGGCGCGCACGGCCGACTCGTCGAGGGGGAGATACGCCACCACGTCATCGGCCAGATTGAGCAGCGCCGCCGGATTGGGGCACAGCGCTTTCCAGAGCGCGAGATCATCGGGGTCCGCGACACCGGGCCAGTCGCCACGCATGCCGTCCAGTGTGGTGAGCAGCTGGAAATGCACGTGCGGGTCCCATCCGCCGTTCTCGTGCACATCACCGAGTGCGGCGAACGCCTCGCCCTGCGCGATACGCTGTCCTGCGGTCACGCCCTCGGCGCTGGCGCGCGACAGATGCCCGTACAGCGTCCAGAAGGTATCGCCGTCGGGCGTGACATGCCGCAGCACGATCATGCCGCCGTAGTCCAGCGATCGGTCGTGGTACTCCACCACTTCTACGACGCCATCACACGGCGCCTGCACCGGCGTGCCGGCGGGCAGAAACACGTCCACGCCGATGTGCACACTGCGACGGTCGGCGATAGGGTGCACACCGCGACGGAACGCCGGCGCGGTATATACGGCGCGCGGCTCAGCGTAGCCGCCCACCCACACCGGGCCCACGCCCGCGGCCAGCCCCAGCACGCGGGCCTCGTCGAAGGTCATGCCGGTGGGATCCTCCGGCGCGGCCACGGCGGCCACCGCCAGCGAGCCCACGGGCATGCTGGCGAGCGACTGCGACATGACGGGTGCGAACGTGCCGCGCGCGGTGTGCAGCCACGCGACGGTGCGCTCGGCGGCATCGCTGGCCGCCAGTCCGCACTCGGCGCGCAATCGCGCCGACACCACCGATTCGTGCATGGCGCTCGCGCGCTCGAGGAACGCCCACGCCGGCCGCTCACTCACGACCACGTACGCATCGTCGGGGCGCGCGCGGTGCATCAGCGCCGAGTTGGTGACGCTGACGGCCAGTCGCGTCAGCAGCAGCGGCCAGATCACATCCAGCTGCGGGCCCGACAGCGGTGACACGCGGTGATAGCCGGCCACGAGCGCGGCCAAGACGCGCTCCGGGTGCGCATGGTCGAGGACCAGATAGGCGCCGGCGATGGCCAGCTCCGCGACCGCGGGGCCGCGCAGCATGTCGCCAAAGTCGATGATCCCGGTGAGCTGGAGCGCGCCGTGCGGATCGCGCACGACGAGGAGGTTCCAGTCGTTGAGATCGTTGTGGAGGACGACCGTCGGCTCGGCCCGTAGCGCGTCGCCCAGGCGTTGATACCGCGCGAGGATCGTGGCCACGATGGTACGCCGCGCGGGGTCGGCGAATTCGTCCAGATGCGCGCCAATCCAGTGGGCGGCGCACAGATCCCACTTGAGCGGGCGGGCGAGCGCGTCGTGCGTAAAGTCCGCGAGCGCGCCGTGCAGCCGCGCAACCGCCGCCCCCAGCTGCGCGGCCACAGCCAGCGTCTGCGCGCCCGTGTGTTCACGCACCTGTGCATATTCACATCCTTCAAGATGCTCAAGCAGCCAGAGCAGGCGCGGGGCGCCGTCGGCGTCGGGGCGCAGGCACCAGTCGGCCCCGTTACGCGTGGGGACGAGCGCCGGCGCGGGCACCGACGCGTCACGGGAGCGCAGATGTACATGCGCCTCCGTGAGCAGCGCGACCAACTCCACCGCACAACTGGCGCGCATGACCTTGAGTACGAAGCGCCGCCCGTCCGTCGCGCGTACGCGGATGTTCAGGTCAAACTCGCCCGCCAGCGGTTCGAGCATGCCATCCAGCCCCCACGCATCGGCGAGGGCGGCGGACCAGTGCGATACAGCGGAATCGATCATGACGTTCGCGGGCGGGTGAGTCGGAACGGCGGTATCACCGCCCCGCGATGGCCGGAGCGGCGTCGCTGGTCATCCACCACCGCCTGGGGATCGCCGAGGAAAGGAAATTCAATTGAGGTGAGCGGAGTATAGGCCCCGGTCCCCTGTCTCGCGAACACCGGTGAGCGGGCGGCGGCGCGATGGCCACCGTGCCGGTGCGCCTCGTGGACGGTTCGGCCTGCGGTCCGGGCGGGTGATTCGGGGCCGGCGGGGACCGCGGGGCCGCTGCGGTGAGACCGCCGCGCACGCCGAACGTCTCCGCGTGGTCGCCACGACACAAACGCCCCGCCCAGCCGGCACCCACCGTCGGTGACGAGGAGGTGCGGATGCGGATGCCAGTTGGCGCGCATACGCGTCAGCGAGCCATGCGTCTGCAAACAGGCGACGATGCCCACCGTGAGGTCGCGCTCGCCAGTCGCTTGGGCGTGACAGCTCGGACAGAAGGAGCGGCACTTGCAGGAGAACGTGAGCCAGTATTCGTGCGTGCAGGCGTCGCAGCGGATGCGGGCGCAGCCGTGGTCGAGCACGCCGCAGGCGGTGCAGCTGATCCGACACCAACCGACAGAGCGGCGAAGTCTGGGACCGCCGGGGTTGGTAGACGCCACGCGCCCGTGCTGCTGCACCGTGCCTATCGCACCTTCGCAAACCGGATATCGCGGCTCCGCTCGTCGATGTTGACCACGAAGCCGTTCACCTTCCCGCGCGCGTCGCGCACGAAGGCGACCGAGCGCATGCTAGGAAGGGTCCCACCGAAGTCCTCGCCCCAACGGCGGATGAGCACACCGACGCCACGGCGCCGGTGTCGCACGATGAGCCCTCCGCTGCGTGACTCGACCAGGTACGTCGCCTGCAACTCGCTGCTGAAGTACTCCCCGATGTAGTCCTGCGTGGGCGCCGGCACCGGTTCGCGGTCGGGCATGCGTGGCGAGACGTGCCCCCGATACAGCAGCCCCGTGACGCGCCCCATCCCGTCGCGCTGGAAGGTCATCGACGCGCCGTAGCTCGGGACCCAGCTCTCTTGCTCAGAGCGCGCGACCATTGGCACGACCCCCTCGCCGCTCGCCTGCACGGTGAGCCCGTTCCCGTCGCGTCGCACCTGGGCGTACCACCCCGGGCCAAGCTTGTACGTGCCGGCATAGGCGTCGAGCGTCGCCGCCGGCAGCTGCACAACGGGAGGTTCCGTCGCCGCTGGGAGTGGCGCCAGCGCCGAGCCAAGCAACACGTCGGTGACCTGCTGCGCGGCGCGCGTGGGGTTCACCTGCGGCGCGTTGGCCAGCACGACGACGCCATAGCGATGCTGTGGAAGGTGCAGCACGTAGGTCACGAAGCCGGCCCACGACCCGGAATGATTGACGGTCGCCGCCCCTCGGTACTCCCCATGCGATACGCCAAAGGCGTAGGGAATCGTCGACCCGTCGTTGAGCACCCCACGCGTGCGCGTGAGCGCCATCGCCTGCGCACCGCCCACGCGCATCGAGTCGAAGTTGATGACCCACCCGGCCAGGTCCTCGACGGTGCTCATCATCGAGCTGGAGCCGAGCGCGGTGAGGTTGTTGGTCACCGCACGCCAGCGCCCGTCGGGGGCGCGCGTGTAGCCCAGCGCGCGGTCGGGGATCACGGCCGTGTGATCGTCGCGAAAGACAGTCCGCGTCATTCCCAACGGCTGAAAGAGATTGGCATCGGTCCACGCCCGGAACGACTGCCCCGTCACCCGCTGCACCGTCTCGGCCAGCAGGTTGTAGCCGGTGTTGGAGTAGGTGTACTCGCTCCCGGGGACGAAGTTGAGTGAGCGCTGGTGATAGGCCATCGTGAGGATCTGTTCGAACGAGATCACGTCGTCGTAATGCCATCCGGCCAGCCCGAGCGTCCCGGGCCAGTCGCGCAGCCCGCTGGTGTGATGCAGCAGGTGATCTATCGTGATGGGCGCGCCGATGTCGGCCATCTCGGGGACGTGGCGGCGGATGTCGTCGTCGAGGCGCACCTTCCCCTCGCCGATCAGCATCGCGATCGCCATGCCGGCAAATTGCTTGGAAACCGACGCGACGTCGAAGACCGTGGACGGGGTGATGGGGACGCGATGCTCGAGGTCGGCCATCCCGTACCCCTTGGCGAAGATCATGCGCCCGTCGCGCACGACGGCGACCGCGAGCCCGGGCGCGTCCGTCCTGTTGTATGAGGCGAAGAGCGAGTCGATGCGCGCCACGATCGCGCCTGGCAGCGGTTGGGCCGGCATGGGCGCCGCGGCCGAGAGGAGTATCGCGACGGCGACGAGTCGGGCGAGAAGGCGGGACATGTGGGACGGCACTCCAAGGCGGGATACGAACTTCCATCGGGGTGTGTTGACTACCCGCCGAGAATACGGCGCGATCGCCAACCTCGCCATCGCCGCGTGACGGGCGGCGGCGTGCCCTCTGTCTCGCTCGTGCGCGTTGAGCGCCGTTGGAACGGCGGTCACGGTGGGGGCCGCCCCCGCGGGGAGCAATCGGACGCGCCGGCTCGACGCGTGAGGCGCCAGCGACCCCGTACCATTGGTGGGAGGGCGGCATGATAGGCGTTATGCGGCTAGTCCGATGATCGATTCGACGGCTGGCACTTACTACGCCAATGGCTTATAGTCCACCATCCGCTTCATCGAGTCGCCGGTCTTCACCGCCGGTCTCCGGCGGCATCGTGATGACGAACAGGTCCGCGCGCTGGCTCGCGTGGTCCGCGAGGAGTTCACGTGAAAGTAGAAGCCTTCAAAGCGCTGTTAACCAGCGTTCGCCAGCTTGGTGAGATCCGCCGCGGCGAGCGCAAGCCGTCACGTTCACGCACGTTCACGCCGACCGATGTGAAGGCGGTGCGCGCCGATCTCGGCCAGTCGCAATCGGAGTTTGCGCTCATGATCGGCGTCAGCGTAGCGACGCTGCGCAATTGGGAACAGGGGCGCCGGATGCCCGACGGTCCCGCGCTCGCCCTGTTGCAAGTGGCCGCCCACAATCCGGCGGCAGTCGTCGAAGCCTTGCATCGTCCGCGCCGTCGCGGCGCCGCATAACGATGCGTGCTGCAGTCGGACGAAGTGGATGCTCGCTGCGCTCGCGACTTATTGTGATCGCCCGCGGCAGAACGCCAGGCGTTGGATGTCTGTGGCAGACGCCGACTTGATTGCAGGATCAGCGCGTCGCCGACGGGTATCGCGACGATGCCTACTTCTTCCTCACGATTCGCGCCGCGTTTCTCGGAATCTCCGGATGACCCTTTCATTTACGACCATGGGCAATGCTGCCTCGAATCCTGCGGAGATTGCACCGTTGCCCGCCGAGCTTCTGTACATACCGATCGGCCATCCCGACACCATGATGTCGAACGAGTCTGTCCGAAAAGCCGTCGAAGAGTTTCGAGTACGGCCAACGGACATCATCGTGTCGACTTTTGCCAAAACAGGCACAACCTTGGTGACGTGGCTTTGCCATGTCCTTCGCACGGGTGCAACGGTCGATTTTGCATCGATGAAGACACTGTATGAGGTCGTTCCCTGGCCTCTGTTATCCTGGGATATTGGCTATGATCCCAATGTGGAGGGCAGCCAATTCTTTCCACGCGTCTTCAAATCTCATTTGCGGATGGCCAGTGTCCATCGGGGTTGCAAGTACATTGTCACCGTGAGAGATCCAGCCAAGACAGCGATCTCTTTTTACAACTTTTTTTTGGCGAAACAGGTACCCATTGCCACGTCGATGGACGCATCTTCGTTTCTCATGCAAACTCCGTTTATTCAAGGACGAGAAGGCCGGGCGAGCATCTGGGAATACTACCAAGAGTATCATGTGCTCAAAGACTGCCCGTCCGTTTTGTTATTGGTGTATGAAGATCTTGTGAAGAACATGGAGGAAAATATTCATCGTATTGCAGACTTTATGGGCCTTGGGCCCGTGACGCCCGAGTTGATGGACAAGACACTCGCGATGAGTACCAAAGCCTTCATGGCTCAACACATGACGCTGTTCGATGAACCCTATGAGCGCGCCAGGACATTAGGTCGAGTCGCCGACCTTTCGCAGCTCGCGCCAGGGGCGAAAGTGGCGGTACAAGCGCATCCGCAGCAATTCAATGATGAGGCCCTGGCGTTCTTGCAACAAAAGTGGGACGCACATATGAAGCCGTTGGGATATGACACGTACGAAGACTTTGCAGCGTGCTTTCGAGATACGAATGAAATCCGGTTTGGCAGGAGGACCACCACGAACCGACGCCAGTAGGTCTCGTGCATTCTCGAGTCCTCTCTCGAGCAAATATCGTGTGCTGATCTCGTCGCGCCGGGAGAGGAATTCCAATCGGGGTGGGTCGTCTATCAGTCGAGTATCTGGCGCGCGTGGCCTCGGTCAGCGCGAGTCGTGGCCCGGGCAGGATAGGAATTTCGGTTGGGGGCTGTCGCGTAAACGACGCGATCGCCGACCGCGCGCGATCGATGAGTCGGGGCGGTGGCACGACGCGCAGCGCCGATCCACGCCGACGTGCGCGCTCAGGGCAACCGCCCGTACTTGCGCATCGCGGCCAGCATACGATCCAGCGGCATCGCGTATATACGCAAATCGTTGGCGCCGGTCATGGTCTCGGCGGCGAGCAGCGCGTTGGTGATGGCGGCCTCGGTGGCCTGTGCCGTTGCCTGAAAGATCGGTGAGAGGCGCTCGTTGTTCACCATCCGCACCGACGACACCGAGTCTGACGACCAGCTGTTGGTATTGGCGGTGGAGAAGGCCACGAAGATGTCGCCGGAACCGTTCCCGCCGAATCCCCCCTGTCGGCCAATGCCCAACGACACGCGCGTCGCCACGCGCTTGAGTTGATGCGGCAGCAGCGGCGCATCGGTCGCGACCACCACGATGATCGAGCCCTGTTCCGGCGCGTCGGTCGCGTCCCGGTCAGTGGGCGCGTCACATCGCCGCACGGTGGCGCTCGCCGGCGCGGGCTCGGTGTTGGCAATGCACGGCTGCAGGTTGGAAATCTCCTCGCCCACCGGCACTCCGGCGATCCGCAGATCGCGGCGCGAACCGAAGTTGCACTGCACGAGCACGCCCACGGTGTAGCCACCCTGCGCCGCCGGCAGTGTGCGTGACGCGGTGCCAATGCCGCCCTTGAAACCGAGGCAGCGCATGCCGGTGCCGCCGCCCACCGCGCCTTCGGCGGGGAGGCCGCCCGCGGCGCCATCGAGCGCGGCGAATGCGTGCGATTCCTTCACGTGGAAACCATTGATGTCGTTCAGGCCACCGTCGTACGTCTCGGCGACCACCGGCAGCCACCACGGCTGCAGCACGTTCTTCTGCGAGACTTCCCACTTGATGATGGCGTCGCGCACCACGCCCACGCTGTGCGTGTTGGTGATGCCGATGGGCCCTTCAAGGAACCCGCTCTCCGTGATCCACGTCGTGCCCGTCATTTCGCCGTTGCCGTTGAGCGCAAACCACGACGCGAACACCGGATCATGATTGGCCCTGCCGCGCGGATGTACGACGGTCACTCCCGTGCGTACCGGCCCCTGTCCAACCACCAGCGTGCCGCTGCCGGCAATGATCGTACTGTGCCCGACTTCCACACCGGCCACGTCCGTGATGGCATTCAACGCGCCGGGCGTGCCGCCGATGGGCAGCTTGAGATCGTGCTCGCGCGGCTTGCGCTGCGCACCCAGCGAGGACACACCGGCAAGCAGCAACGCGAGGGTGATAGAAAGAGAACGCATGCGAACTCCGGCGAAGCGTGATGAGAGATGCGCTGAGCAGACTGATGGATCGATCGGCAGCTGTCGCTCAAACAGTACGTCCGCGTCTCCACCCTCGTGAGAGCGATGTGCACGCAACATCGCCGCTCGCGCGCGCGTGTACCGCAACCATCGATCCCCTGCGAATCGCCGCGCGTTCGCTCACCGTCGTCGCTGCACTGGGCGCCTGTGTCCCGGACGAGATCGCGGTGTCTGCGGAAGGACGACGACTGTTCGTTCCGTCGAGGGGTGAGCGCGTCCCGCTCGTTGACAGGGTGAGCGCTGGCGCGCAAGCTTGACGCCAATTGTATACGAATTCGTATACGAGATCGGCGCCCCTCCTCTTCCCCGACGCCATGCCACGATTCCCACGCCGCGCGCTGGCCCTCCTCGCCCTCCTGGCCGCCCCCCTCGCCGCGCAACCAGCGCCCACCCCCGCCTTCGACCTCATCCTTCAGGGCGGGCGCATTGTGGACGGCACTGGCGCCCCCTCCTATCAGGCCGACCTGGCCATCGCCAACGGCCGCATCGCCGCCATCGGACGCCTCGATCCCGCCCGCGCCAAGCGCGTCATCAACGTGGCCGACCAGGTCGTTGCCCCTGGCTTCATCGACATGATGGGGCAGAGCGGCGAGATGTTCATCGACCGCGGCGGCGAGGCCGCCATCAACCTCCTCACCCAGGGGGTCACCACCATCCAGGCTGGCGAGGGGGGCTCGTCCGCTCCTCTGGAAGGGGGGGGCGCGCAGCTCCGCGGCTGGCGCACCATGCGCGAGTACTTCCGCAAGCTGGAAGCCGCCGGCATGCCCCTCAACGTGGCGCAGAACGTGGGGCATACGCAGCTGCGCCGCCTCGTCATCGGCGACTCCGCGCGACAGGCCACCCCCGCCGAGCTGGACCGCATGCGCGCCTACGTGGAAGAGGCCATGCAGGCCGGTGCCATCGGGCTCTCCACCTCGCTCATCTACCCACCGGCCATCTTCGCCAGCGAGGAGGAGATCGCCGCCCTAGCCGCCGTCGCCGGGCGACACGGTGGGCGCTACTACACGCACATGCGCAACGAGGGGGACCGCCTCATCGAGGCGATTGACGAGGCGCTGCGGATCGGTGCCGCCGCCAACACCCCCGTGCACATCTACCACTTGAAGACTGCAGGCGAGGGGAACTGGGGGAAGATGGACCTGGCCATCGCGCGCATCCGTGCCGCCCGCGCTGCGGGGCAGGACGTGGCGGTGGACGTGTACCCCTACATCAACAATGGGCTGGGGATTCGCGCGCTGCTGCACCCCCGCAACGCCGAGCGCGGCCAGCGCGCGCTGATGGAATCGCTCAAGGACCCGGCCGTCCGTGCGCGGATGCGCGCCGAGATGGAGACAGAGAGCGGGTGGGAGAACTGGTACGCACACGCCGGCAAGGACTGGAACCGCATCGTGCTGGGGAACATCCAGCACGATGACTACAAGGCGCACAACGGGCTGTCGGTTCAGGGGATCGCCGATCGCACCGGGAAGGACGCGTGGACGGTGTTCTTCGACATCGCGCAGCGCGAGGCGTTCGCCATGCCGCAATCCATGAGTGAGGCCAACAAGATCAAGGCCATGCGCGAGCCGTTCACGTCGTTCGACACCGATGTCGGCCCTGCGGGGGGCTCGTCGGTGGCGTCGCATCCGCGCGCGTGGGGCGCGTTCCCGCGAATCTTCGCCCGCTACGTCCGCGAGCTCGGCGTCCTCACCCTGGAGGAGGCGGTCCACAAGGCCTCCGCGGTGGCGGCCAACGAGATCGGTGCCTACGACCGCGGGCGCCTGTCCCCGGGGCTGGCCGCTGACATCGTGGTGTTCGACCCGCTCCGCATCCGCGATCGCGCCACCTTCGCCGAGCCGGCGCTCCCCAGCGAGGGGATCAGCCATGTGCTGGTGAACGGCAGCGTGGTGCTGGAGGGAGGGAAGTCCACCGGCGCCAAGCCCGGCACCGTGCTGCGCGGCCCCGGCTGGGACGGGGTGAGGTAACGTGTGCGCCACCGGCGCGAAATTCCCGTCACCCTCCCTTCGGAGCCCTTGACGTATACGTGATGCCCTGTGGTACTGACGATCGCGCGGTTGCTGGCGCTTCCGTTGCCAGCGGAGACGGGCGGGTGACGCGGCAACGGATTGGGCATGCACTGACGCACTGGGCCCGGCTGACGCGCAGTACTGGGACGTAGGCCGGATGAAAGCCCCCCACGGGCTGCTGCACGGATGATCACGCTGAGCGGCGCTGCGCCGTTCAGCGTGATCGCGTGCCCCCGCGCCGGCCGGCTGCGCGCTCGATTTCCTCAAATGTGGCGGTCCCGATGGGATACTGGCGCCAGTCGTTGAAGTCGAAGTGCCACCACTCGGCGTCGTACACCGTAAAGCCTTCCGCCTGCATGGCACGACGTAGCAGCGCGCGATGCCAGCGCTGGAGTGAGGTCCCGCCGGGATAGTCCGGGTAGCTGCGGCTCGACATCTCGTCGTAGCCCCCCGGCATCTCGATCGGCCGGCCCGTCTTCAGGTCGTACAGCGTGATGTCCACCGCCGCGCCGCGGTTGTGGCGCGAGCCCTGCGACGGGTCCGCCACGAAAACGTGCTGCGCCGCCGGCGTGCCGTCCCAGAACATCTTGGTCACGTACCACGGGCGATACGCATCGTGCACCAGCAGCCCGTAGCCGTGCGCCCGCAGCGTGCGGGACGCGCGGGCGACCGCTTCAGCGGCAGGGCGCTGCATAAACGCGCGCGCCGACGAGTAGAACGGCGTGCCCATGAAGTTGTTCGACGTGGCGTACCGCACGTCGAGCTTGATCGAGGGATCGAGGCTCGGCAGCGATACGAAGTCCACGGCACGGAAGGGGCCCGTCTCCGTGGGCGGCGTTGCGGCCAGCGCGACGGCGCGAAGCTCGGCGACCGGACGCACGGGGGTGATGGTGAATTGCGAGCCGTCCTCGGTGCCCACGGCGCGTCGCGGGAAGTGCACGCCCGCCATGATCGCTTCGGTCACGCGGCCGCTGGCGTCGCGCCGCAGCTCCACGCGTTCACCATCGTACAGACCCCACGCGGGGAACGCGTACACGTCGCGCGAGACCTCGGTGAGCGGGTACTGATAGAACCACTCGACCAGCGCGTTCAGGCGGCCGTCGCGCTCCAGCAAGAAGAGCGTGTTGTAGTCCCAGCCGTACTCGCCGATGATCGGCCGCCACGCCGCGCGTGCGGCCGGCGGCATCTGGAGTTCCACCCGCCGCAGCGTGTCGGTGCCCAACGCGAGGCCGTCGTGCAGCAGGCGCACGCGCGTGCCGTACGACAGCCGGTCGTCGGCCATGAGTGTGCTGTCGGTCAGCGCGCGCAGCTCGGCGCGGAATCCGCCGCGCGTGGGCAGCATGAAGAGTCGGCCGGACTGCTCGACCAGGTCCACGGCGCGCTCCCCCATGCCATAGCGACCGGCGAGACGGCGCGCGGTCTCGGGCGCCAGCGTCGTCGTGCGCTCGATGTCGGGCAGCGGCAGACCGGCGCGCGCCGCGCGCATCAACCGGAGCGCCTCGTCCGCGATGTGAGACACCACGTCGTTGGCGCCGTCGGCGGTGGCCACCACGACGACGCCGAGCCGGTCGTCCGGCAACGCCGACAGCTCGGTGGAGAAGCCGTAGATCGCGCCGCCGTGCGACACACGGCGGCGTCCGTCGAACTGCGAGAGCGCGAAGCCGAGGCCGTAGCCGGACGTGGCGCCGGGAGCGGCGAACTGCGGCGTCCACATGGAGTCGAGCGTCGCGCGCGCAATCACCTGTCCAGCGGGGCCACGCCCACCGGCGAAGAGCACCGAGACGAATCGCGCCAGATCGTCTACGGTCGTGTACATGCTGCCGGCCGGCGCCATGCCGAGACCGAACGTGGGTGCTGCCCACTCCCGGTTGTCGTAGCTCCACATCACGGCATCGGCGAGGTGCCGCGTGAGCGCGGGCTCGGGCGTGAACGCGCTGTGCGCGAGCCCCATCGGCTGCAGCACCGCGCGCTGTACGTAGTCCGCGAACGGCTGCTGCTGTGTGCGCTCGAGCGCGTAGCCCACCACCGCGATGCCGGCGTTGGAGTACTTCGTGCGCGTGCCCGGCTGGTAGACGAGCGACGTGCCGCGCAGACTCGCCACAGTGGCCGCAAGCGTGGTGCCGGTGGAATCGAAGTAGTGGCCGGCGGGCGGCTCGCGCAGGAGGCCCGAGCGATGCGACATGAGCTGCCGGAGGGTGATGCGCGGGGCGTTGCCCCCGTCGGGCAGCACGTCGCCCACGTACCGCGACACCGGCGCGTCGAGATCCAACACGCCGCGCTCGACGAGCTGCATCACGGCGATGTCCGTGAACAGCTTCGAGACGGAGCCGACGCGGTGAACCGTTTCACTCGTCGCCGGCACGGCCGGATCGACGCGCTCGATGCCGTAGCCGCGCGACCACACTGTGCGCTGGTCGTCCACCAGCGCAATGGAGAGGCCGGGCAGCCGCTTGTCGGCGACCTCGCGCGCGACGAGCGAATCGAGCCGCCGGATGGCGCGCGAGTAATCCGTGGGCATGCCCGGCGCAGCCTGCGCCACCGAGCGTGAGAGGGGCGCAAGCAATAGCGCGGTAGCGAGGGTGCGCGCGGCGAGCACGCGAGGGGCGCGAGGCATCAGGCTCATCGTCATGGGAAGGTCGAAAACAGGTCGTGCGCGGGCCACTCGGTGACACCATTCACCGCCTGCCACATCGCGCCGTCGATCTCGCTTTGGAACGTGGAGTTGGGCTTGATCGCGCGCGCGTTGAAGAGCGCCACCCACGCAAGCCCGGTCCCCGTGCGCACCATGATCGACGCGGTACCAGGAAGCGATCCGGTGTGCCACCAGTTCCGCTCCGCGGGGCGCACGAGCCAGCCCATGCCGTAGTAGAACGCCGAGCCGTCCCAGAGCGGGGACGGCGGTTTGGCCGTCATCATGTCCAGCGTCGCACCGGCGAGGATGTCCGGTCGCGTGGGCAGTCGGTCGACCGCGGTGGCGAAGCGCAGCAGGTCGACGGTCGACGCGACCCAGCCGCCGTGTGCGTCCATCGCCTCGAGGTTGAAGCCACCGTAGGGGGCGGGTACGGCACCGCCGCCGAACACCGAATTGAGCGATGCTTGGTCATAGTAGCGCACCTCGTCGGGCGCGCGGTCGGCGTAGAGCGAACGGCCGAGCCGCATGCGGCGGATGCCGGCCGGCGCCAGCACCGCATCCTGCACGAACTTGTCATAGGGGCCGGCGGTCACGCGCTCGATGATGCGACCGAGCACCGCGTAGCCGAAGTTCGAATAGGCGTAGCGCGTCCCCGGATCGAAGTCGAGGCGCTGGCCGAGCATGTAGCGGATGACCGCCTCGGCGCTCGCGGGCATGGGCGTGTTCGCCGCCGCCGCGATCTCGGTCGACCGGAACATCGGGTCAAAGCTTGCATCGCGGTCCCAGCCCCCGGCATGCTGCAGCAGGTGGCGTACGGTGATGTCCGCGATGCGCGGGTCTCCCGTCGCGCCGGCCAGCGGCTTGAGGTCGCTCAGCAGCGCGAAGGCCTTCGCGTCAAGCGAGAGGCGGTTCTGCTCCACGAGCCGGAGCACGGCCGCTGCAGTGATCGGCTTCGACAGACTCGCGATCCGGAACAGCGCGTCGGGCGAGGCGACGCGCTTCGCCTCCGCGTCCGCGTAGCCGAAGCCGCGTGCATACACGAGCCGCCCGTCCTTCACGATGCCGACTGCGCCGCCCGGGATGTCCCAGTTCGTCATGAGCCGCGCCATCACCTGGTCGACGCTCGTCATGCCAGGGATCGCGAGGCCGCTGAGCGGCATCGTCGGCACGACG
This sequence comes from Gemmatimonadota bacterium, assembly GCA_031127095.1. Lineage (GTDB taxonomy): Bacteria > Gemmatimonadota > Gemmatimonadetes > Gemmatimonadales > Gemmatimonadaceae > Gemmatimonas. The sequence continues at coordinate 12,782 of JARIEX010000019.1, read as the reverse complement.
GGTGGCGGGGGCGACGTCGGACTGGCAGGCGCCGCGCTGCACGCCGCAAGCATCACGGCGGCGGCGCACGCGGCCCACGCCTCGCGGCGGCGCACGGGGCGCGTCACGACACGCCTCGCTCGCCCACGAGCGTGATGGACGTGCTGAGTCGCGCCGCCGCGTTCTCCCAATTACTCCGCACCGCCCGATGCGCACCCGCGGCGTCGCCGTCGCGAATCGCGCCGATGATGACGGCGTGCTCCCCTGTCGATACGATGACACCGGTGGTCAGGGTCGTGTGGTAGACGTAGATGAAGCGGTCCGCCTGCGGCTTGATCGACTCGTGGAACGACCGCAGCCGCCGACCGGCGCCAGCCAGCACGTACTCGCGGTGGAACGCAGTGTCCAGCCGGATGGTCTCGAGCGCGTCGGGCGGCGACTGTGTCGCGGCAGCCGCCATCGCGGCGTTGAGCTGCTCCAGCTGTGTCACTAGCGCCGCTCGCGTCGGTTCCGGCAAACCCGCGGCCCAGCGCGCCGCCAGCCCCTCGATCTCGCCCACGATCCCGAAGATCTCGATGGCATCGTGCCGCGTCACGGGTGTCACCGTCAGCCGTGACTGCCGCCCCTCTCCGAGCGCTTCGACAAAACCCTCCTGCCGGAGCTGAGAGAGCGCGGTGCGGATCGGGGTGCGGCTCACGCCGAACCGCGTCGCCAACTCGGTCTCGACCAAGCGGACGCCCGGTCCCAGATGCCCTTCCACGATCAGCCGGCGCAGCCGCTGGAACACTTCCGCGATCATCTCCGTGCGCGGGATGGTCGATTCGACCATCACCGCGGCACCGTCGCGGCGTCTCGGAGCGTGGTGCCCTCCGACCGGAGCGAGACGGCGATTTCGTGAGGGGCTCGGCGTGCGTCGATCGCACGCATCGTGCCGAGCAGTGGTTCTTGGCAGCCGTTTTGGCAGGTCATGTCGTGTGCGGGCAGTCGAGGCGCCGAGTGGTCACCCCTCTTGTGCCTTTAATTGAATACCGTATTGTACACTGCATTGAGTTCTCGCAGTACCCCCCCCGCGCCGTATGAGAAAGGAGGCGATGCATGAGTTCGGAACATCCGCTGTTGAACCAACCCGCCGAGAAAAGGCGACGACTGGTTTGTGCCCGGTACCTCGCGTTGCTGACCGTCGCATTGCTGCTCCCGCCGACCCGGACGCTCAGCGCACAGGGGTCGGGGACGATCAGCGGTCAGATCGTCGACGCGAAAAACCTTCGCGGCCTCGACGGCGTCCAGGTCCTCGTGCAGGGGACAAACATCGGCGGCATCACCGATGGCAACGGCGGCTTCCGTCTCTCCACCATCTCCGGCGCGCAGGTCACGCTGCAGGTCAGGCGCATCGGTTACAAGCCGACCACCCAGTTGGTGACCGTGGGGCGCAGTGATATTCGCATCTTCCTCGCGGAACAGCCCAACAGCCTGAGCGAGGTCGTCATCACCGGCACGGCCGAGCCGGTGGAGAAGCGCGCCATCGGCAACTCCGTCACCAAGATCGACGCTGCGGCGATTCAGAGCATCGCCCCGTCGCCCGACATCTCGTCGCTGCTGAATGGCCGTGCGGCCGGCGTGGTGCTTGCCGGCGGATCGGGCGCCATCGGGTCGGGACCGCGCATCCGCATCCGCGGTGCCGCATCGCTGTCGCTCAACGACCAGCCGCTCATCTACCTCGACGGCGTCCGCATTGCGAACGATGTGTCCACGGGCCCGCGCTCGCAGTTCTTCTCCTCGGGTGTCATCTCCCGCCTGAATGACATCGACCCCGAGAACATCGAGAGTATTGAAGTCATCAAGGGACCCGCGGCGGCGACGCTGTACGGCACCGAAGCCAACAATGGCGTCATCCAGATCATCACCAAGCGCGGCAAGGCGGGGCGCCCGGTGTTCACCACGAACACGCGGATGGGGAACAACTGGTTTCAGGATGCGGAGAACCGCATTCCCACCACCTACCGTCGCATGCCGGACGGGACGATCGCCGGGTGGAACCCCGTCGCCGCGGAGCGGGCAGCCGGACGCGAGCTCTTCGCCAACGGGCTGACCCAGTCGTATAGCGCGGGCCTCAACGGTGGCACCGAAGCCGTGAAGTACAACTTCAGTGGCAGCTACGACAACGATAAGGGCATCGAGCCCACCAACCACCTCGCCCGGTGGACGGGCGCGGGCAACATCTCCCTGTCGCCGTACAAGTCGCTCGATATTCAGGCGACCTTCAACACCACGCAGCAGACGATCAACGTGCCGCTGGAGGCCGGCGGCGGGATGTGGTTCTCCGCCTACTTCGGACAAGCGCCAGTCACTGACGCGGAGAAACTGCGCCGCGGCTTCTATTCAGCGCCACCGGAGGCGTTCTGGGGAGCATTCAAACAGTATCAGAACGTGAAGCGCACGACGGCATCGCTGCAGTTCAATCACCGAGTGGGTACCTGGCTCACCCAGCGCCTCGTCGTCGGTAACGACCTGACGGGTGAAGACAACGTGAACCAGACGGAGCGCATGACTCCGTACAACCGGCAGTTCTTCGGAAGCCCGGTTGATCAGAACGGCAACAAGCTCACGCGCCGACAGGAGCTGTCGGTCTCGTCGGTGGACTATGCGGCGACCGCCAAGCGACGGCTGTTCGGCGTGCAGACGAGCACCTCCTTCGGCGCCCAGTACTTCAAGCGGCAGACCTACGCGCTCGCCGCACGTGGTGAAGGTTTCCCGGCGGGTGGTCTCACGTTGGTGGACGCAGCCGCCACCACCTTCGGCGGCGAGGACTACTTCGAAAACGCCACACTGGGGTTCTACGGGCAGCATCAGGTCAACCTGAACGACCGGGCGTATCTGACGGCGGCGCTGCGCGTGGACAACAACAGCGCGTTCGGCGAGGACTTCAGCTGGACCACCTATCCCAAAGTGGCGGGCACGTGGGTCATCAGTGAAGAGGCGTGGTTTCCCTTCGCGTGGGTGAACCAGCTCAAACTGCGGTCGGCGTACGGTGAAACCGGGCAGCAGCCGGTGGTGAACTCCGCGCTGCGCACGTACTCGGCGACCACCGGCGGCAACGGCAGCTCGGCGGTGTCCCCGCAGTCGCTGGGCAATCCAGACCTTCGTCCGGAACGAGGGAAGGAAACGGAGGTTGGCTTCGACGGCACTTTCCTGCAGGACCGTCTGAGTGCGGATTTCACGCTGTATCGACGCAACACCGAAGACGGAATTCTCTCGCAGCCCGTGGCGCCGTCGGCGGGGTTTGCCGGTGATCGGTTCATCAACGTCGGCAAGATCCGTAGCCAAGGCGTGGAATTGTCGATGCGCTACGCCGCCGTGGCGCGCGAGAACCTGAATGTTGACCTGGGCTTCAACATCTCGAAGAATGACAACCAGGTGCGGGACCTGGGCGACCTGCCGCTGCCGCTCGACGAGAACGGGGAGAAATACATCCAGTTCGGGGCGCAGCGGCACATCAAGGGTCGCCCGGTGGCCTCCTGGTACGACTTCCGTGTCGTCTCGGCCACCTTTGATCCGGTGACCAAGCGGGCGATCAACGCGCTCTGCGACAACGGCAAGGGCGGAACGACACCGTGCCTGAACGCCAGCGGACAGGCGGTGGCGCCCAGAGTGTTTCTCGGGCGGCCCGACCCGGGACTCGAGGGCTCGTACAACGCCTCGGTGACGCTGTTCAAGCGGTTCAGACTGTACGGACAGGTCGACTTCAAGGGGGGCAATGTGACCCTCAACAACAACGACCGCGCGCGGTGCCAGGTGTTCGCGCTGTGCATGTCGAACCACGAGCCGGAGAAGTACGACCCCGCACTGGTGGCGCAGGTGCAGTCGCCCAATGTGCTGCGGAACTTCGTATACCAGAACGCCAGCTTCACCAGGCTGCGGGAGCTCTCCGTGGCGTATCAGATGGGTCCCAACATCGCCCGCTTGGTCAAGGCGCGCTCGGGGTCGCTCACACTGTCGGGACGCAACCTGGCGCTGTGGACGAATTACCCGGGGACGGACCCGGAGAACTTCTTTACCCTGCAGCAATTCGTGCGACTGGAGCAAGCGCAGGTGCCGCCGCTGGCGCAGCTGCTGTTGTCCGTGTCGCTGACTTACTAATCATCCACCCAAACGCGAGATGACGTTCATGAGACATCTGAGGCGTAGTCTCCGGGCGCGTGCTGCCCGGGTGGCCGTCGTGGCGCTGGCCGCCGGGGGGCTGTCTTCCTGCGGCACGCTCCTCGAAGTTGAGGCGCCAAGTCGTATCCTCGAACAGACCCTGCTGCAGCCGTCGAATGCCACCGTACTGGTGTCGGGAGCGGTCGCCGACTTCGAATGCGCGCTGGGGAACTTCATTCTGACCGGCGGTACGCTGGCTGATGAATTTGCCGACGCGCAAGCAAACGCCGCGACGTGGGATATCGACCGGCGAACCAACTTCCCGGCGACGTCGCTATACGCCTCTGGCGGGTGCGGCGGGTTCGGCGTGTACACCCCACTCTCGATCGCGCGCTTTCAGGCCGATCAAGTATTGCGGTTGCTCGACAAGTGGACGGACGTCGAGGTGCCCGGGCGGGCAGCGCTGCAGGCGCAGGCCGCCGCGTTTGCCGGCTACAGCTACGTGCTGATGGGAGAGATGTTCTGCTCGTGCGCCTTCGATCTTGGGGCGGAGCTTCAGCCGGCGGCCGTGTTCGCGTTAGCCGAAGAGCGATTCACGCGCGTCATCAATGCCGCAGGAGCACCAGCCGATTTACGCAACATGGCGCTGGTGGGGCGCGCCCGGGCGCGTCTCAATCAGGGAAAACGCACGGAAGCTGCCGCTGATGCGGCGCTGGTTCCGGTTGGCTTCGTGTACACGGCCAAGACCACGTCGGCCGCCGGGCGTGCGGAAAACCGCATCTTCCGCTTCAACAACACCACCGGCACGGTCACGGTGGATACGCAGTTCCGCGCGCAGCAGGTGAGTGGAGTGACGGACCCGCGCGTGAACGTGACCGACGCCGGGCGTGGGGGATCGATGCCGTCGGTGCGGTTGTGGGTGCAGAACAAGTACAAGTCGCTGAATGACCCGATCCCCATCGCGACGTGGCGTGAGGCGACGTTGATCCGTGCGGAAGTAGCGGGCGGCGCGGTGGCGGTGCAGCTGATCAACCAGTTGCGCACAGCGTCCAATCTGCCGGCGTTCAGCAGCACGGTGGCGTCGGAAATCGCCGCGCAGGTGCTGCAGGAGCGCCGTCGGGAGCTCTTCATCGAGGGGCACCGCTTGTTCGATACCATCAGGTTCAACATCCCGCTGATTCCCGCGAACGGAGCGGTGTTCCCCAACGGCGGTGGCACCTACGGTTCCAACAAGTGCCTACCGCTTCCGGATGTGGAGCGGCTGAACAACCCGAGCACGAATCGCTGATCGATAGGGGGGGCGTTGGCGACGTCGATGACGACGTGGTTGGCGTCCCCCTGACCTTTTCCGGATCTCTCCATGATTCAACACACTTTCTTGTCCAAGCCGACGGTGTTGGCTTGGACTTTTGTTTTTGCCGTTGCACTGTCGGCGGCGCCGGCGGCGAGTGAGGCGCAACCCAATCCCCCGCGACGTATCGCCGAGGTGATGGCGCGGCCGGAGTTTGCCCACGCGTCGTGGGGCATGGAGTTCTATGACCTGCAATCGGGACAACCCGTCTTTGCGGTCAATAGCGAGAAACTGTTCGTTCCCGGCTCAACGACCAAGGTGGTCACGATGGCCACTGCGCTGGAGGTGCTGGGTCCCGACTACCGCTTCCGCACAAGGATGTATCGCACCGGACCCATCGTGGCCGGCGTGGTTCAGGGGGACGTGGTGCTGGTGGCGAGCGGGGACCCCAACCTCTCCGGGCGCGCGCGTGCCGACGGCCAGTACGCATTCATCGATCAGGATCACTCGTATGGTGGTCAGCCGCTGGCGGATGATCCGCTGACCGTGATCAAGGCGCTGGCGGCGCAGACGGCGGCACGCGGCATTCGCGGCGTCACAGGACAGGTGATCGTGGACGCCTCGCTGTTCGCGGAGGGCGCACGCGAACTGGGCACCCGGGTGACGATGTCGCCGCTGGTCATCAACGACAACGTGATCGATCTGGTGGTGACGCCGGGCGAATCCGCGGGCGCGTTGGCGACCGTGACGGCGTCCCCGCAGACGCCCTACCTGACGGTGCAAGCCCGCGTGACCACCGGCGACAGCGGGTCGGCCTCCGCGTTGCGTATGGTCGAAGACAGCACGAACCGCGACCATCGCGTGTTGGTGATCACCGGAACGGTGCCGCGTGGAGCGCGGTCGAATCCCCGGTGGGTCGTTGCTGTCCCGAGCCGTTTCGGGGAGATCGTGCTCGCCGAGGCGCTCCGGGCAGCCGGCGTGGCGGCCATCCCGCGGTTGGCCGCGCGCCCCGTGGACGCGGCGACGTTGCGCCCAGCGTACACCGACTCGCTGCTGGTGGCCGAGCATGTGTCGCTGCCGCTGCTGGCCGAGGCGAGGGTACTGCTGAAGACGAGTCAGAACCTGCACGCCAGTAACCTGCCGCTTACGCTGGCGGCGCTCGACGCATCGCGTGAACCATCACGCACCGGCTTCGATATTGCGCGTGAGCTCATGATACGGAACGGGTTGGATCTGGAAGGTGCGGTGCAGGGTGATGGAGCGGGGGGCGACGCCTATTTCTCGCCGGCATTCATGACACGCTTTCTGGCGATGGTGTGGAAGCGCCCGTATGCGGCGGGATTCAAGGCGGCGCTGCCGACGCTGGGCGTGGATGGGACGCTGGCCGCCATCCAGAAGGGGAGCCCCGCCGCAGGGAAGGTGTTCGCCAAGACCGGAACGTTCGGCAGCTACGATCCACTCAACCGCCGTTCGATCACGCACGGCAAGGGGCTCGCCGGCTATTTCACCACGAAGAGCGGGCGGGAGATCGCGTTTGCGGTGTACGTGAACAACGTGGCCGCGAAAGTCCCCGATCCAGCGGCGTTGGCGGGGCAGGCACTGGGAGAGATTGCGTCGATTGCCTGGGAGACCATTCGCTGACCCGACGGCCAACGGACAGCAGGCGACTTCGTCTCGAAGTCGCCTGCTGTCCGAAAGCCGTCTCACGAGGGTGAGTGCCGACGTCGTGCTTTACCGTTTCACCGCCGGATCTTCCGTCCACCACCACTGCGGCGGCAGCGCCTTCGCACGCGGCCACACTTCATCGAGCGTATTCCCGTCGTACAGCCGGCCGTTCTTCATCACGAACCGTACCGAGTTGGTGTTCTTGATGTCGACGAGCGGATTGCGGTCGAGTACCTGCAGGTCGGCCAGCTTCCCCACCTCCAGCGATCCCAGATCCTTGCCGAGCCCGATGGCTTCCGCGCCATGCAACGTGCCGGCCCGCAGCGTCTCGAATTCACTGAGGCCGCCCGACTGCATCATCCACAGCTCCCAGTGCACGCCGAGTCCCTGCAGCTCGCCGTGTGAGCCCAATCCCACGCGGCCGCCCGCCTTCACCATCTTGTTGAGCTGTTCGGCCAGGCCCTTGAAGATGTACTGATCGTCGCGGTTGTACGGCAGCGACTTCCACGCATCGAGTTCATCGTGCGGCGTGAAGCGACGCAGCTTGGTGTCTTCGTCCACGTTGTAGTGCGTGAGCCAGTAGTTCAGGCCGATCGGACCACCGTATCCCACCACCAGTGTGGGCGTGTACGTAATGCCGCTCTCCGCCTGCAGCTGCACGACATCCTTAAACAGCGGGAAGATCGGCATCGCATGCTCGAGCCCCGGATACCCGTCCTGCATGAGCGTGAGATTCATCGAGAGGTTGGAGCCACCCTCCGTCGTAGACGTCAGCCCCAGCTCCCTCGCCGCCATGATCACCCACTGCCGCACTTTGCGATCACCCGCCAGATACTGCTTGATCGTGTTCGTGTTGTAGTGATCGGCGTAGCGACGCAGTACATCGCGCGCGTCGTCCAGACTCTTGATATTGTCGGCGGCGAAGATGCCGGGGCCCGTGGAATACAGGCGCGGTCCGATCAGCGCACCGGTCTCCATGAGATCGGAGTAGGTGAGAATATCGGTGGCCGACGTCTGCGGATCCCGCTGTGTGGTGACGCCGTACGCAAGATTGGCCAGCAGCTGCGTGACCTGATCACGGTGCACGCCCCAGCCGAACCAGTTGTGCGCGTGAATATCCACGTAGCCCGGCAGAATCGTCTTCCCGTTCATGTCGATCTCGCGCGCGCCGCTGGGAATGGCCACCGTGCCACTCGCCCCAACGGCCGTGATGCGATTGTCGGTGACGACGACATCACCGCGCTCGATCACGTCGCTGCCCTTCATGGTGATCAGGCGCGCGTTCCGCAGCACCACCACACCGCGCGGCTTGTCCTTCGTGGCCGTGATCGTCACGTCGAACCGTCGCGCGTCGTAGGCACGCGACGGGGTGCGCGTGCTGTCACGCGGCGCACCGGGCGCCACCGGGGCGGCACTCGCGATGGAATCCGCCCGCGACACCGAGTCACGAATCGCCACCTCCGCCGTGCGCACGTGGTACTGGAACCAGCTGCGGCCGATCGAATAAAACGCCGATGCGCCGTCGGCCGACCAGCCGATGAACTCACCACCCACACGCGTGAGCCGCGCGGTCGGCACCGCACTCGCCGACACCGCCACCGCCGGCGCCACGCCCACCACCGGCGGCACGGTGATCATGAACACGTTGTTGTTGGCGAGCACCAGCGCGCGGCTCCCGTCGGGTGAGAGCACCACTTCATCGGGGGACGGCGGCGGTGGCGGCGTGGCGCCCGGCGGCAGCGGCTGCGCCGGCGGCGGCGGACCCGCCACCCGCACCACCACCTTGCGGTCGGTCCCGTCGAAGCGCATCGAAACGAGCCCTTCATTGCCGGCCCACACGTACAGGCGTGCGCTGTCGGGCCCGACGTGCGGCACGTTGCGCCCCTGCTGCGACGAACCGCTGCCGGTCCAGGCAATACGGGTGATGTCACCGCCGGCTGCCGGCAGCGTGATGTACTCCAACTCGCCGTTGGCGATGTTCCCGAAATCCTCGAACTGCCGCAGGCGGCTGTACCGCGAGCCGCGCACAGCCATGATGCGCGAGCCGTCTTTGGTGTAGGCGATCTTGTCGTAGAACGCCGCCGCCCGCGTGAGGCGTTCGGCCGGCGCGCTGCCGTCGGCGCGCACGCGATAGATGTGTCCACCCACCGTGTCGCTCCACGTCACGTACGCGAGGTAGCGACCATCGGGTGACCACACCGGCGCGTGCTCCACCGTGGTACCGGTGATGAGCCGTCGCGCGTTGCGGATCTGCGCGGTTGAATCAATGTCGCCGGCATACACGCGATCGAGCGCGGTGAAGGCGAGCCTGGCGCCGTTGGGCGACGGACGCGCGCCGCGGATCTGCGTGACCACCAAGGTCGAATCGTTCACCGGATATTCGAACTTCGCGAGCGCGGCCATCTGCTGATCCACCTGCGCCGTGAACGGCACCGGCGCGACCGTGCCCGAGGGCACCTCCACGCGCCAGATCTTTCCGTTGTAGCTGGTGATCAGCGCTTTCGAATCGGGGGTGAAGGCCGACGCCGGATACAGATCGCGATCGTTGGCACCGCCACCCTGCGAGTTGTCACGCTGCACGTCCATCACCAACCAGCGTTCCGCGCCCGTGCTCAGATCACGCAGCTTGAGCGCGCCGCGCGCGTCATGGCGCGTGGCGTACACCAGCCACTTGCCGTCGGGGCTCGCCACCGGACGAAATGCGCCCTCCACTTCATTGGTGCGCACCAGCGTGCGTCCCGTGCTGCGCTCGAACTGCGCCACCTGATACTGCCCCACGCGCCGCGCGTTGCTGCGCGCCTCGAGCTCTTCGGCTTCCTCGCGCGCCGACGTGGCATGATCGGTGTGTAGCGCAGAGGCCAGCACGGCCGGCACGCCGCCGCTCACGTTCACCCACAGATAGCGCGCGTCACCCGACGGCGCCGCCGCCAAGTGCTGCGGCAGCGCACCGGTTGGCGCCGCGGCCCCCTCGGCCCGCAAGCCCGTGAGCTGCACGCCCGAGCCACCGCTGGTGTTGAACATCCACAGCTGTCCCACGCGCGTGGCGATGATGTACTGCCCGTCGGCCGACCAGATCGGCGACGCGAAGTTGATCCGCTCACTGCGCGTGATCAGGCGCGGCATGGTGCCGTCGGCGTTGGCGACCCAGACATTCTTCGACCCGTTCCGGTCGCTCACGAAGACGATCTGCTTGCCATCGGGGGAGAAGCGCGGTTGCTGATCCCAGCCGGCGCCGCTGGTGATGCGGGTGGCTGTTCCTCCCGCGATCGGGAGGGTGTAGAGATCGCCGAGAATGTCGAAGGCGATGGTCTTGCCATCGGGCGACACGTCCAGCGAAATCCACGACGCTTCATCGGTCGTGAACCGGAGCGTGCGCGGCGTGGGCAACGGGAGTGCGCTGGTGCGCGCCACCGCACGCACCGCGCTGTCGTGCTGCGCGGCCGTTTGCCCGCCGGCGGGCGCGGCGACGAAGATGGCCATCGCTAGGGAGGATCCGATCAGGCGCTGCAGCGTCATGCACTGGTCTCCAATACCACGGTGAAGTCGCGGGCTCTCCCGCAGCAACGGGTCACGTGGGCGAAGCTACCGGCAACCCCCCAAATGCGACAGCGTGCGCGTGCTCCCGGTCGTTTGGGCGATGGTCAGGGGCAAGCCGCGACGGCCATCGCTTGAGGCGCGCCAGCGGACCACGGACACGGCGCAGTACGTCACCGCACGGCACGGCAATGTGGCCGGTGTGAATGCGCATCGTAACAATACGCTCAAGAATTGCGACGTGTGGCCTCGACTCGCCATAAGACCGAGTGGCGGGTGCAGTGTCACCGCATCGGTGTCGGATTTCAGAGTGAGGGGTACCGCTCATGCGGTTGATTGGACTGCTGTTCCTGGGAAGTGCGGTCATGGCCGGCGCCGGTCGTGCCGGTGCCCAGACACGTCAAACGCAAGTGAACGGCTTCGGGCACGTAGAGCTCACGGGGAATCGCGAGGCGGGTGCCACCGATGCCTACTTCTCGCTCGGCGAACACAGCCTGTTCGTGGCGTCGTCGTTGAGCAGCCGGATCTCCTTTCTCGGCGAGTACGTGGTCCGCTTCAACGGCGCGTCGGCGACGAACTTTCTGCCGAGCATCGAGCGGTCACTGGTCAAGTTCAGCTACAGCAACCAGCACGCCGTGATTGTCGGGAAAGTGCATACCCCGGCCAATTACTGGAACGACTCGTACCACCACGGACGGCTGTTTTTTCCTGTGATCGACCGTCCCTTGGCGTTCAGCCATCTGGTCCCGCTGCACATGCTGGGGGTGCAGATGCAGGGACAAAATCTGGGTAGGGCCCGCTTCGGCTACGACGTGGCGGTGGGTAACGGCGTCGCCGCCAGTGACGCGTCGGCCAAGGGCACGTCCCCGGCGTCGCTGGTGGCCTTGCATGTGAAGCCGCACGAAAACCTCCGACTTGGCGCGTCGTACTACTACGACCACATGTCCAAGAATGCGTACGGCGCACACAGTGGCCACACCGTCGCGCCCAGCCGGCCGGCCACCGGCTCGTATGCGGGGCCGCTCACGTTTCAGCTCGCCAGTGCCTCGGCCGCCTGGTTCAGCGAGCGCGTCGAGCTGCTCAACGAATTCAGCTACAACGTGTCCGGTACCGACAGTCTCGGGGCCGCGCGGAACGTGGCGAACTTCGTATATTTGGGGGTTCGTCTCGGTGAACACGGGGTACCGTACGTCTTTGGCGATGTGATTCACGTGGCGGACAACGACCTGCACGTGTACCCGTTGGAGAAGCGCAAGATCGGTGTGGGGTACCGGTATGATTTCACCCCGCTGGTCAATCTCAAGGCGCAGGTCGAGCGACGCAGCGAACGTGCCGTGCACGATGACCGCATGAACTCCAGCAGCACGGACCGCCACGGTCACCTCACGCACGCCTTCGGGCTTCGCGTGCAGCTGGCATACGGTTTCTAAGGGGTGCGCATGTTGATTTTGCGATTCTGTCTGCTGCTGGCCGCCGCCGCGCTGATGCCGTCATGGCATCCACTCGCGGCACAGGTGGCGGCCGGCGCGCCGGCGCCCTTCGACTTCGTCGTGGTCGCCAACGGCACCGATCTCTCCGAGCTGAGCGTCCCTGAGATTCGCCGTATTTTTCGCGGTGAACAGTCGATCTGGCCCACCAAGCAGCCCGTGACCGTGGTGCTGCCGTCGGCGCGCGCGGACTTCACCGACCTCTTCGCGCGTCAGGCGCTCGGCATGACGCGGGCCGCCATGCAGCGCTACTGGCTGGCGATCGTGTTTCAGGGCCGCGCGAATCCGCCGGTGCCGCAGGACTCTGCCGCCGAGGTCCTGGCGTACGTCCAGCGCACGCCGGGTGCGGTCGGGCTCGTCCCCGCGGTAACGCCCGGTATTCCTAAGTCGCTCGTGGTCCGCGTGAAGAACTGACGGCGGGTGCAGTCGAAGCGGGCACTCACCAAACGGTCTGCCGCCGTCTGGGGTGCACGTGTACACCGGCAACGCACACGCCAGCGCGGTGGCGGGCGACGCGGTCGTCGTAGACCGGTCCGCCACCGACGTCACGACGGGGGCAGCACCTTCCCGGGGTTCATGATGCCGAGTGGGTCGAGCGCCCGCTTGATGGCACGCATCACCTCGAGTGCCTCGCCGTGCTCGGCGGCGAGGAAGTGCCGCTTCCCCGTGCCGACGCCGTGCTCTCCCGT
>JARIEX010000136.1 GCA_031127095.1 Gemmatimonadota bacterium | reverse complement strand
TACGCGCTGCGGGCCAGATCGAGCGCATGCTCGGCGGATGCCTGGCGGTACATGCCAAGCGCCGGCTTGCGGCACGCGCACGGCTCCTTGGGGTGCCCCCAGTGCGGGCAATGATAGGTGGCCAGCACCGTGCCCCCGCTGGCACGCAGCAACGTGTTCGTGCGATCGCGCACGTCCTCGTACTGCGCGGTCGTGATGAGGCCGCGCGCGATCCCCGACTGGTTCGTGATCACCACGACGGGGATCTGCGCCGCGTTGGCCATGGCCACCGCCTGCGCGGCGCCCGCGAGCAACTGCACCCGGCTGGACTCCGCCAGGTAATGCGCGTCGGCGATCAGCGTGCCGTCACGGTCGATGAACAGCGCGGGCTGCGCCGGCACCGGCATGGTCATCGGATGCGGAATAACGTGTCGCGCCGGGCGGTGCTGTCGCGGCCCGCGGCGCCGCTGGGTCGCGCCGCGCCGTCGCGCCGGGCCGTGCTATCGCGCGCGGCCGTGCTATCGGCTTTCGGTGGGCGCGGCGTCGAGAACGTGCGCGACGGCGACTTCACCGTCCCCGATAAACTCCGGATGTTGGCCACACTGAGCCGGAACTGGGTCTGCGGTGGCAGCACCGAGTCGAGCCGCACGTAGATTTCGCTGTACACCAGCGGCCGCCGCATCTTCGGCGGCGGGGTGGTGTCGATCGGCGCCGGTGCCCGACCACTGCGCTGCGCCGCCACGCGCCGCGCCTCGCGTTCGGTTTGCACCGCCCGCGCCACCGCCGCCACGCTGTCGGCCTGTTTCACGCGGACCAGGGAATCGGTGCGCGCCCGGAGTGCCGGCGTGGAGTCCCGGAGCGCCGCGATACGCGCCAGCGAGTCCGTGCGCATCCTGGCAAGCAGCGAGTCCGCGCGCAGTCGATCGAGGACCGTCTGCACCTGGCGCACCCCGACCACCGAGGAGTCGGCCCGTTTGATGATCACGTCGCCCGGCACGAAGGTGCGTCCCGGGGCATACGGCTTGTCGAAGGTCACCTTGAGTACGCGCCCACTGTCCTGCGGCGCCACCTCATTGATGCGCAATCCCACCGTGTCGTGGACGAAGCCGTAGAACTCCGCCGTGGCCGATTGCGTGAGCGTGACGCTGAGTGAATCCCACACTTCCAGCGGATCGAGGCTCCGGTTGGTGTTGCGGTCGCCGTAGGCGCGTAGCACGTACGGGCCCGGCGGCAGGTAGCGCAGCACGAAGCGCCCGGCCGAGTCGGCGACGACCTGATATGTCGTGCTGTCCGGTGCGACGGCCTCCACGAGGGCACTGGGCAATCCCTTGCCTTCTTTCCAGTCGAACGCCACGCCGGTGACACGGGTGGTCGGAATCGCGCCGCCGGTACTGAACACCAACTGGATGGTGCTGTCGATGCCGTTCGTGCGCAGGTCCTGCAGGCCGCGCTTGATCACCACCGAGTACACGGTGTTCGGTTTCCATCCTTTCGCCGGCCGGATGTCCAGCCGCGACCGGTTCCAGTCCACCTTGGGGGTGCCGCTCTTCGGGCTGATGAACACAAGATCCGCGAGGTCCTTCGCGCCCTTGGGGGTCTCGCTGATCACCTCGTTGAACTGCAACACCAGCGACTTCGGTGCCGGTCCCACCGCGTCGTTCTGCGGTGACACCTTGAGCACCACCGGTGGCGCCACGTCGGCGGGTCCGCCGGGCGGGGCCATCTGACTGGCGCACCCGTTCAGCAGCAGCATGGCGCCCGCCGCGGTCCACGCCCTCACCCGTGCCATCGCGGCCATCACGCGCCGAGCGTCCCGAGCTTGGCGCGCATCAGCGCACATCGCGACCGCCAGTCTTCTGCCTTGGCCCGCTCGGCCTCGACCAACGCCGGCGGCGCCTTCGACACGAACTTCTCGTTGGCGAGGCGTCCGTCGAGCGCCTGCAGCTGTGTCTCCAGCTGGTCGAGCTCCACCTGCAGGCGCTGCTTCTCCTTCTCGAGATCCACCATGCCCGCGAGCGGCACCACCAGTTCCACGCCGTCGCGCAGCAGCAGCTGCGCCGAGGCACCGCCGGGGTTCTCGGCCGCGAGTGTCACGCGGGCGCGGGCCAGCGACCCGATGGTGGCCACCTGCGCATCGAGCAGCGCGCCGATCGCGGCTGGAGCCACGAGCACCGCATCCACCCACGCGCCCGGATTCACGTTGTACTCCGAGCGTACGCTCCGAATCGCCTGCACCGCATCGCGGGCGTACTCGAAGGCCTGCGCGCCGGTCGAAGCCGCCCCGTCCGCACGGCGCGCCACCGGCCACGCGGCCTGCGCCAAAAAGGCGCCGGTCGGTGTCTGTGGCAGCTGCTGCCAGAGCGCCTCGGTAATGAACGGCACCACCGGCTGCAGTAAGCGCAGGGCGCCGTCGAAGGCATGCGCGAGTACCGTCCGTGCCACCTCGCGATCCTCGCCTTCGGTGGCGTACAGGCGCGGCTTGAGCGCTTCGAGATACCAGTCGGCCAGCTCGTTCCACACGAACCGTCGCGCCGCCTCGGCGTACTCCGACAGGCGCAGTCCACGGCCGCGTTCCGCGTCCGTCCACGTATGCCCGTTGGCCGGGCGCGGCGGACCGAGTGCGGCGTCGCAATCCAGAATGGCCTGATCGAGACGATCGAGGATCCACTGATCGGCCGCCGTGAGACGCTCGGGGGCGATCGACGACAGCGGCTGCAGCGGTTCGGTGCCCACACGCGACAGCAGGAAGCGTCCGATGTTCCAGAGCTTCGTGCAGAAGTTGCGCCCGGGGGCGAATGACTTCTCGAGATCGTTGGGGTCGAGCATGACATCGACGCCGAGACCGAGGCCGGCCGTCATCGTCCAGCGCAGCGCATCGGCGCCGTACAGCTTCACGACGTCGAGCGGGTCAATGCCATTGCCCAGCGACTTCGACATCTTCTTGTGCTGCATGTCGCGCACCGTGCCATGCAGATACACGGTGTGGAACGGCGTCTGGTCGAGGAACCAGCACCCCGACATCACCATGCGCGACACCCAGAAGAACAGGATCTCCGGCGCCGTGACCAGCACGTCGCCCGGATAGAACGCCTTCAGGTCGGGCGTTTCGTCGGGCCAGCCGAGCGTCGAGAAGGGCCACAGCCACGACGAGAACCAGGTGTCGAGCACGTCTTCGTCCTGACGCACCGTGCCATGGCACGACGGACACGCGGTGACATCGGTGCGCGACACGATCGGCTCCTGCGCGCAGGCAGGGTTGTCGCAGTACCACACGGGCACGCGATGGCCCCACCAGATCTGCCGCGAGATGTTCCAGTCGCGGATGCCTTCCAGCCAGTTCACATACACGGCTTCCCAGCGGTCGGGCAGAATGCGCAGCTGACCGCCACGCAACACGTCGAGCGCCTTGTCGGCGAGCGGACGCATGCGCACGAACCACTGATCGGAGAGGCGCGGCTCCACCACGGTGTCGCAGCGATAGCAATGACGCACCGCGTGGGCGTGTGGCTCGATCTTGACCAGCGCCCCCTCCGCCTCGAGCATGGCCACGATGGCCGTGCGGGCCTCGGCGCGATCCAGCCCCGACAACGCGGCGGGCACACGGCCGGCGGCGTCTTCCACGTCACGCACGATGCCTTCGGCGTCGATCACGACCGGCATCGCCAATCCATGACGCTTGCCGACCTCGAAGTCGTTCGCATCGTGCGCGGGCGTGATCTTCACGGCACCGGTGCCGAACGCGGCGTCGGTGTACGAGTCGGCAATGATCGGAATGCGCACGCCGTTGATCGGCAGTACGACCTCCTGACCGATCATCGCGAGATAGCGTTCGTCCTCGGGGTTCACGGCCACGGCCACGTCGCCGAGCATCGTTTCCGGGCGCGTGGTGGCCACGGTGATCGACTGCGTCGGGTCGTCGGCGAGCGTGTACTTGAGGTGGTAGAGCTTGCCCGTCGTGTCGGTGAACTCCGCCTCTTCATCCGACAGCGAGGTGCCGCAGCGCGGGCACCAGTGGATGACGCGGTGTCCCTTGTACACGAGGCCGTCTTCGTGCAGGCGTACGAACGCTTCGCGCACCGACTTCGACAGGGCGGGGGAGAACGTGTAGGCCGTGCGCGACCAGTCGGCGCTCGATCCGATCGCCTTGAGCTGATTGAGGATCTCGCCGCCCGTGTGTTCCACGAACTCGGCCACCTTCTCCACGAACGGGCCGCGTCCCAGATCGAAGCGCGTCTGTCCGTTGGCAGCGAGCTGCTTTTCCACGACGTTCTGCGTGGCGATGCCGGCATGGTCGGTGCCTGGCAGCCAGAGGGCTTCATCGCCCGCCATGCGGCGCCAGCGGATGAGCACGTCCTGCACGGTGTTGTTGAGGCCATGCCCCATGTGCAGCACGGCCGTCACATTGGGCGGCGGGATCACGATCACGAACGGCTCGCGCGTGGCGGCGCGTTCGGCATCGGCGGTGAACACCCCGTGCTCGGTCCACCGGGGATACCAGGTGGACTCGGTGGAGCCGGCGTCGTAGGTCGTGGGGAGCGGAGTCGCTTCAGGCGCAGTCATGGCACAAGATAACACGGACGGGCGACCCTCTGGGGACGGGGCCGCCCGCCTGAGTCAGTGTCGCGGTGGCTCGTAGCGTGCCGCGCGGTGGTCGTGCCGCGGGTCGGAGCCGCTCACGGCGAGCCGGTCGAGGACGCGCGTGACGCCGGGCACCCCGCGGGTCAGGGTCAGCGCATGGGCGATTTCCGCCGTGGACGCCACCCAGCCGGCGAGTTCGATGGCCCCGTCCCCCACGGCCCCGATGTCAATGGCGCGTGCCTGCAGGATGGGGTCGTGGCAGAACACCTCGAGCACGCGCTGCTCGAGGTCGTCGTGTGCCGGCACCCGGGGCGGCGTGTGCGTGGGGGCGAACCCCTCGTCGGGGTCATGCCACGTCGGCATCGCGTCGGCCTCGACCGAGCGGGTGCGGCGGTCCTGCGCGCGGTCGAGACGCTGCGCTTGGCTGGCGCCGCGCCCCCGGCGGGTGCCGGGCGGAGATCGCCGCGCGCGGCTGAGCAGGAGGGCCAGGGCGACGCCGGTGGCCGCACCGAGGGCGACCAGCAGCAGGGACGATGTGCGTGTTGGCCGTGCCGTGTTCGTGGATCGTGCCATGGGTCCCCCGTGTCCGGCGCCGACGCCCGATCCCGTCACCAGATCGGGGATCGCGCCTCGTGGCGTTACTCCATGTGCTAGGATAACTTGCGCGTCCTTGCTCAGCGAGGACGCCTCCCCCTTCCGCTCGCACCTGATGACCGACGGTTCGCATACTGCCGCTGACGCTGTTGCTTCAGCGCACATCGTCCTGACTCTCCCCGACGGTTCCGTCCGCGAGGTCGCGCCCGGCACCTTGGCGCGCGACGTGGTCGGTTCGATCGGCGCGCGCCTGCTGCAGGCGTCGCTCGCGGTGGCGGTGGACGGAGAGGTCGTGGATCTCATGACCCCTCTGCGGGCCTCGGGTTCCTTCGTGGTGATCACCGACAAGGATCCCCGGGCGCTGGCAGTCCTGCGGCACTCCGGCGCGCACATCCTGGCCACGGCGGTCCGCCGCCTGCGCCCTGATGCCAAGATCGGCTTCGGTCCCGCCATCGATGACGGCTTCTACTACGACTTCGAAGTCGAGAAGCCGTTCACGCCCGAAGATCTGGCGGCGTTCGAAGCCGAGATGAAGAAGGTGGTGGCGGAGAAGTATCCGTTCCTGCGCGAAGAGGTGTCGCTGACGGAGGCGCGGGTGCGCTTCGCCGACGACCCCCTCAAGCTCGAACGCCTCGACGATTTCGAGGGGAGCGACGAAGTCATCAGCACGTACACCGACGGCCCGTTCATCGACCTGTGCCGCGGCCCGCACGTGCCGGATACGTCGTACCTCAAGCATTTCAAGCTGCTCACCACCGCCGGCGCGTACTGGCGCGGCGACGTGAAGCGGCAGATGCTGCAGCGCATCTACGCCACGGCGTTCTTCAAGAAGGACGACCTCGAGCAGCACCTGCACAATCTCGAGGAAGCGAAGAAGCGCGACCATCGCGTGCTCGGCAAGGCGCTCGACCTGTTCCAGCTGTTCTCCGTGGCCCCCGGCGCCGTGTTCTGGACGCCCAAGGGCACCACGCTGTACAACACGCTCGAAGCGTTCGTACGCGAGCGTCAGCAGGAGGCGTTCAAGGAAATCAAGACGCCGCTGCTGTACAACAAGGCGCTGTGGGAGCAGTCGGGGCACTGGGGCAAGTACAAGGAGAACATGTTCCTCGTGCTCGACAACGAGACGGGGGAGCACGACATGTCGCTCAAGCCCATGAACTGCCCGTCGCACCATCTGTACTTCGCGTCCAGCAAGCATTCGTACCGCGATCTGCCCATGCGCTACGTCACGTTCGACGTGCTGCACCGCAACGAGCTCTCGGGCGCGCTGTCGGGGCTCACGCGCGTGCGGCAGTTCGCGCAGGACGACTGTCACGTGTACCTGCGTGAAGATCAGATCGCCGACGAAGTGAAGTTCCTGATGGACTTCATTCTGAGCTACTACGACACGTTCGGCCTCACCGCCAAGCTCAAGTTCGCCACGCGTCCCGAACAGCGTATCGGATCCGATGAGCTGTGGGACCGCGCCGAGGCTGCGCTGCGCGCCGCGCTCGACAGCACGGGCCGCCCGTACGAGATGAAGGAAGGGGACGGTGCGTTCTATGGCCCGAAGATCGACTTCGACGTCATGGACAGCATCGGCCGCGCGTGGCAGCTGGGCACGATTCAGCTCGACTACAACGCCCCCGAACGGTTCGACCTCACGTACACCGGCGATGACAACGCGCCGCACCGGCCGGTGGTGATCCACCGCGCGGTGAGCGGATCGTTCGAGCGGTTCATCGCCATCCTGATCGAGCACTTCGCCGGCGTGTTCCCGGTGTGGCTGTCGCCCGAGCAGGTGCGCGTGATCCCCATCGCGATCGATTACAACGAGCATGCCGAGGCGCTCGTGGCCCGCATGAAGGCCTCTGGGATCCGCGCCACGCTCGATGCCCGCAACGAAACGCTCAACTACCGTGTGCGCGACGGCGAAGTGAACAAGGTGCCGTACATGTGCGTGATCGGGCGGCGTGAAGCCGACGAGAACACGGTCGCGTTGCGCTCCCGCGGCGCCGGCAAGAAGCAGGACATCATGTCGTCCGATGCGTTCATCGCGCGCGTGCAGCGGGAAATTGCCGACCGCACGTTGTCCATTCCGGCCGATGTCGTGGCCGCGGCGACGGACGCTGCGGCGGGTGAGACGGCGGGACAGCCGGAGGCGACCACGTGACCCCGGAGGCGCTGCTCGACCTGTTCGTGCTGGCGCCGGTCGGCCTCGTGGAGGTGGATGAAGAGGGACGGGTCGAGGTGGCCAACCTCGCCGCCCGTCGCCTGCTCACGCCGTTCACCCTGGCGGGGTCGCTGGACGACTTGTTCGTGGCGCTCGGTGCCGTGGCCCCGGAACTCGCGGCGCGCGTGCGCGGCTTCGACGCCTCCCGTGGTGTGATCGTCGATGGCCTCGAACTGCTGGCCCCGGGGGAACAGCTCGGGGTGCATCTCTCGCTGGTCAAGGTGGCCCCGGGGCGGATTGTGGCGGTGGTGAACGACGCCGGCGCCCTGGCCACTGCCCGCGGGCAGCTGTCGCGTGCCGATCAGCGCCTGCGTGCCGTCGAGAGTGCGGTCCGCGACTACGCGATGTACACCGTGACCCCCGAGGGCGTGATCGACTCGTGGAGCGACGCGGCGGAGCGGGTGCATCAGTGGCCGTCGGCGGCTGTGGTGGGCCAGCCGCTCTCGCAGCTGCTCCCCCCCGACCAAGGCGGGGAGGCCTACCTGCGCGACACGCTGGCCCTCGCCGCGCGCAATGGCTGGTGCGAGGAAGAGGGGCATCGCCAGCGGCAGGATGGCACGCTGTTCTGGGCGAGCACCGTCATCACGGCGCTGCGTGACACCGACGGCGCCGCCATCGGTTTCTCCGTGGTGTCGCACGACGTCTCCGAGCGCCGTCGCCTCGAAGAGCGGCTGCGGGATGACACGTCCAGCACCACGGATTACCTCACCGGTGTCTCAGCGCGTCGCGCCTTTTTCGATGTGGCCACCTCGGAAGCGGCCCGTGCCCGCCGGTACGGCCAGCCGCTCACGATGCTGCTGGTCGATCCCGACCATTTCCGCACCATCGTGGAACAGCAGGGCGAGGCGTTCGGCAACGAGTGGCTGCGCGCCATCGCGTGGCTCTGCCGTCAGGAATCCCGCACCACCGACGTGGTCGGGCGGGTGGGCGGCGAGGCGTTCGCGGTGCTGCTGCCCAGCACGGAGCTCTCGGGTGGCTTGGTCCTGGCCGAGCGTATCCGCGAACGCATGCAGCGCCACGTGTTCAGCGGCGAGGTGCAGGGGGTGCGTTGCACATTGTCGGTGGGCGTGGCCGAAGTGACCGATTCCGTGACCAGCGTGGACGGGCTGCTGGCCGCGACGGGCACGGCCGTGCAGCGGGCGCATCAGGCCGGCATGAACCTGGTGGTCGGCTTCGACGACTGATCGCGCGCGGTTGGTGTGGTGGCGACGCTCGGTCGTGCCGGGTGGATCCCTTTCGCCGCTTCCTGCGCGCGGATGGCCGCGCGCCTGTCGCTGCGCTCCGGCGCCGGCCCCTCCCGCGCAGAGGCGGCTGCAGGGACCACCCGTCCCGACCGGCTGACACGGGCGCCGCGAGGGCGCGGCGAGGGCCGAGTCTCCCCAGAGCGGCTCTCTGCGGCGGAGGGGCCGGCGCAGGAGCGAAGCGACGCGCGCGGCCATCCCGCCGCACCGTGGCGTACGCCGTACCGCAGATTCAAGGGATGATCAGCCGC
>JARIEX010000135.1 GCA_031127095.1 Gemmatimonadota bacterium | reverse complement strand
GCTGCGCCGGCTTCGGGTTCTTCACGTAGGTATCCATCCACGCCACCCAGCGCGCCCAGAGATCGAGATCGCTGGCGTACGTGGCCACGCTGTGGTCTTCGTACGGATACATGTACAACGCCGCCTGCTTGCCGAGTCCCTGCAGCGCGAGGAACATGCGGCGCGAGCTGATGGGATCGGTGCCCTGATTCTGATCTTCGATGGCGTGATACAGCAGCAGCGCCCCCGAGATCTTGTCGGCCCGCAGGAACGGCGACATGTCGAGATACGTCTCCTGCGCCTGATAGAAATTACGACGCTCACTCTGGAAGCCGAACGGCGTGAGCGTGCGGTTGTACATGCCGTCGCCGGCGATCCCCGCCTTGAAGTTCGGCATGAGCGAGAGCGCGTTCACGGTGCTGAAGGCGCCGTAGCTGTGACCGCCGATCCCCATCTTGTCGCGATCCACGTAGCCGGCGTCGACGATGGCGTCGAGCACGGCGTCGAGGTTTTCCTTGAGGTCACGCGTGTAGTTGTCATTCATCTTGCCGGCATCACCGAAAATCGGGATGTCGGGTTCGATGAACGCGTAGCCCTGGCTCACCCACAACTTGGTGGCGGTGGCTGGACGCGCCGAGGGGACTTCGGGGAACTTGTTGATGTTGGTGGTATACCGCGACCGCTCGTAGTCCTGCGCAGTGCTGTATTCGCGCGGATAGAACCAGATCACGCCGGGGAGTTTGGTGCCCGGCGTCCAGTCGCGGGGCAGGGTGACTTCCACCCAGAACTTGGTGCCGTCGCGCGGACGCGTGACTTCGAGGCGCTTGAACTGCGCGCCGGTGACTTCGGGGGCCACATCCACATTGGCGGTGAGCTTGGTCGCGTCAGTGCTGCCGGCGGTCCGCAGCCAGGCATCGGCGAGCACGGTACGCGACTCGCGCGTCACGAGAAAGCGCGACAGGTCGTCGTCGAGCGGGGCGACGAACTCCTCGTACATGGTGGCGGGGCTATCCATCACGCGCGTGCGGCTCTTGGACTCGATGTCGAGCTTGTCCACCCATGGACGCGGCGCCTGCGTGGCCCACTTGGCGCCGTACGCGCGCGTGCCGGACAGCGCGATCGACTTGCCGTCGCGGCCCAGCAGCACATAGCGGCGGCCGTTGGTGCCGGTGCGCACCAGCACCGTGCCCTGCGTGGAGTCGGTCGCGCCGCGGGCACCACCGCCGCCACCGCCGCCGAAGCCCGTGATCGCGGCCGGTAGGGACACGGCGCGCCCGAGATTGTACCGCGTGGCCGTGTCCTTCACGCGCACGGCGATCGTGGCGCCGCTGTCGGTGACGAACATGGTGCTGCTGTCCGTGCTGTACAGCACGGTGCTCAGCTGCGTACTGCCGCGATACAGCACGGTGGTGTCGTTCGCGCTGAACGGTGCGCGCCAGTGCATGACCCTGCCGCTCTGCACGTACAGCAGGCCGGTGCCGATGGGGTTCCACTGCAGATTGCGTCGCGCGGTATCGGCGGCCGCACCGGGCGCGCGCCGCGCGCCGTTCGCAGCGGCCGGCGCCGTCGCCGGCGCATCGGCATTATCCGCGGCGGCGCCCTCGCGCAGCGCCGTGGTGGCGAGCGTTGCGATCTTTGCACCGGCCGCGTTCCACAGCTCCTCGATCGAACCGAAGTTGGAGACGGGCACGAGATACGAGAACGGCTCCGTCATCCGCGTGACGCGCAGATAGCTGCCGTCGGGGGCGACGTCGATGTCGCGCGCCATCACCGGCTGGCCGATCGCTTTGACGGCCTTGCTGCTCACGTCGATCAGTGCGACCTGCCCGGTGGTGTAGTACGTGAGCAGCGCCTTGTCATGCGGATCCTGCAGCAGGCTGAAATGCACCGGCTGCGGAATTGTACGCGCATCGGTGAGCCGCACCTGCGGACCGTCTTCGATGCCGCCTGCGCCATGCTCCGGGATAGGGCCGCGATTGTCCGGCACCAGCACCGCGGCGACAAAGCGGCCGTCGGCGGTGAACTCGATGCCGGTGACCAGCGTGGCCAGAAGCGGGCGCCGCGAGAGCTGCACCGACTTGCCGCTGGCAACATCCGCCAGATACACGTACGAGCCGGTGGGAAGGTTGGCGATGTACGCCACCTGCGTACCGCGCGGTGACCACACCGGCGACGAGATCGATGCACCGGCCGGCACGCTGATGGCGCGCGTGGTGCCCGTCTTTGGATCGACGAGCGTGAGGCCGTTGCGATTGCTGGTGGTCAACGAGCGTGCACGATTGGCGCGCGTATCGACCTGCACGCCGCCAAGCCAAATGTGTGGCGCGCCGTAGGCCTTGATGTCCCCGCGATCGCTGCCCGTGGCGCGCAGGAACCAGCGGCGATCGGGGCTCGCATTCGTGAAGGAGATATCGACGCGGGGGGTCGTGATGATCCGCACGAGATTCTCGGGCGGCTTCACAAAGGACTCCGTGCGCAGGATTTGTTGCGCGTCCCAGGGGGCGGTGGCGTTCTGGGCGGCCGTGACGGCGGGGGTCGCGACGACAAGCGCCGTGGCGACGAGGGTGTGTACGACGTGGCCCGCGCGCAGGCGGGACGCGTCGCGTCGGGGGGACATCACAAACATGCTCGGCTCCGGAGGTGGAAGAGACTCACGGAAGTTTACGCACCGGCACGGTCGCGCGTTCACGAATTCGCCCGTAACGTTGAGGCATGAGAAACCCGATGCCCCGTCGTGCCTTTTTCGCCGCCCTCGGCGCCGGTGCCGTGGGTGCCGGCACCCTCCTGTCGTCCCGCGCCGCGTGGGCCGGCGTACCCCCGGCGCCGGCCGACCGCCTCGAGCGGATCGGTCTCGAACTCTATGCCGTGCGGAAGGCCATGAAGGCCAACCCGGAGCAGACGCTGGCCGCGATCCGCGCCATGGGGTACGCCGACGTGGAGCTCCTCTGGAGTTTCAAGAATTTTGACCGCACCCCGCAGCAGGTGCGCGCCACGCTCAAGGCCGAGGGGCTGACCGCGACCTCGGCGCACATGGGGCCCGAGCTGCTCCTGAGCGACTGGTCGGAGCATCTGCGCACCGCGAAGCTGCTGGGCCATCAATACCTTGTGGTCCCCGGGCTGCCCAGTGAGGCGAAGCGCTCCATTGACGCGTGGAAGATCTGGGCCGACCGCTTCAACGTGGCGGGAGAGGAAGCGCGGCGCGCCGGTGTCTGGCTCGCGTTCCACAACGAGCCCGATCATCAGCGCGCGATCCAGGGGGAGTTCCCGCTGGAGGTGTTTCTGGCGCGCACGGAACCCAAGTTCGTCCGCTTTCAGCTCGACGTGGGGAACATGCTGATGGGTGGCGGCGATCCGCTGGCGTTTCTGCGCCGGTATCCGGACCGCTGCGGCACCTTTCATCTCAAGAATGTGATCGCCGACCGCACGCAGGATACGGAGCTGGGTGCCGGCATCTTCGATCTGCGCACGTTCCTCGCCGCCGTGCCCGACCTCGCGAAGAAACCGTGCTTCGTGGAGCAGGAAGGGACCGCCGACGAGTTGGCGAGCGCGAAGCAGAATTTCGAGTACGTGCGCGGCCTGCGCTTTTAACCCGGACCGATGGAGAGCGGTGTATGACGAAACACGCGATAGCCGTGTGGCGCACGACGGTGGCGCTGGGCGCCTTGCTGGCGGCCGCCATGCCGCGCACGGGGAAGGCGCAAGGCTACTCGGCCACGGTGTGCGCCAAGGGACAAGGGGGCATCACCCTGTCCGTGCAGGGATCGCTGATCGTGCTCAAGGGCGGTATCTGCCCCGGCGACAACGTCAAGTTCGACGCGTTTCTGGCCACGGTGGATTCGTCGATCCGCACGATCAAGCTGACGAGTGGCGGCGGGAACGGGCAGGCGGCGCAGGCCATGGGCCGGATCATTCGTGAGCGTGGCTACCACACCTACGTGGACGGGGCGAAGGATCGCTGCGCGAGTGCCTGCACGCACATCTTCGCGGCGGGCGTCACGCGGCATTATGCGGGGGCCACGACCATTACCACCGGCGTCGATGCCGCCCGCGGGCTGGGCTATCACTATCCGAACTCGCGGCATACCGACGAGACCGACGCGGACAAGGACAAGGGCTTCAACGCGATGACGGTGCCCTACCTGTCGCGTATGCTGTCGCCGGCGGGCGCGCAGGCGGTGATCGCGCTGATGTCGGGGAACCGCACCACCAAAGTGACGTGGTTGAACGGTGATGAAGCGCTCCGCGCGGGGATTGCCACCACGCTCGATGCGCCGAAGTAGCCCGTGCTCTTTTCCTCTTTTTCGTCGGAGTCTGTGATGCGTCGGTGTTCGCTCGCGCTGTATGCGGCGGTCGTGTTGGCCGTGCCCTCGATAGCCTTCCCGCGTGTGCTGCCCGCTCAGGCTGCGATCGCGGTGACGCACGGCCCCATGCTGGGACGGCTCACGGCGTCGCAGGTCGCCGTGTGGGTGCGCACCTCGGCGCCCGGCACGTTCCGCGTGCGCTACGGGACGTCGCCGACCGCGCTGAGCACCCTGTCGGCCGCCGGCACGACGGTGCTGGCCAACGACAACACGGGCTCGGTGTTGATTCCCGGCCTCACACCCAACACCACGTACTACTACCAAGTGGTGCCGTCGGGCGCTGAAACGATGGCCGTGCGGCCCGATGGGTCGTTTCTGACACTCCCCGACGCCGAGTCGGTGCGCAACGCCGAGCACAATCCGAACGGGCTGTTCAACTTCCGGTTCGAGTTCGGCACGGGGAACAACCAGAACCCGGGCGGGACGGGGCCGTGGCCGCCGGCGTTCAAGACGATGCTCGACAAGCTGCAGGGCAAGGTGCATTTCGCCATTCAGAACGGCGACTTCATCTACGAGGAGAAGCGTGATCTGCCCGAGGCCGAGTGGCGCGCGCAGGTGGGGCTGACCGGTACGGCGAAATCACCGCGCGTGGTGGCGCTGGCGCCCAGCATCGTGGGCGTGTGGGAGAACTACAAGCTGTACATGAAGCGGGGCGAAGCGCTGGCCGCGTGGCATCGCAACATGCCCGGCTTCTTCACCTTCGACGATCACGAGATCATCGACAACATCGAAGGCACGAGCACGGTGGGACGGCGGGATCGCAAGGCGGTGTTCCGCGACATCGGCTCGCAGGCGTGGTACGACTATCTCGGCTGGGCCAATCCGGTGGCCCCCGGTGAAATCCGCATCGGCATGGCGCAGCTCAAGGCCGGTAGCGACATCCTCACCGACGCGGAGGCGGATTTTGTGGGGAAGCCGGTGGACCTGAACGAAGCCGGCGCGTTGCACGTGCACTGGGGTGGGAGCACCGCGGGGCTGCCGGAGAAGGAGGTGCTCAATCAGGCCGACAAGGCGGGTGAGCCGAACGCGGGCGTGTACGAGATCGTGGAGCGCATCGATGCGCGCCGCTTGCGTATCCGGCCGGCGGCCACACGCACGGGCACCGCGGCGTATTCGCTCGGGCGCCGCTCGTACTATGAGCAGCGTGTGGGCAACGCCCACTTCTTCTACCTCGATACGCGCAGCTACCGCAGTGTGGGAGACGTGGCCAACGCCGCCCGGCCCGACCTGACCATGCTGGGGGCGAGACAGAAGGCATGGCTGAAGGAGGCCATGCGGAAAAGCGACGCCGACATGTTCTTCGTGGTGTCGCAGGTGACGCTCATGATTCCGCACGTGGGTGGGACGCCCACGGGCGCGGGGGCCGCCGGTCCCGCCAAGATGGTGGTCGAGCACGACGAGGCCTGGCCGGTGTTCCAGGCGGAGCGCGAGGAGCTCATCACGTTCTGGGATTCGCTGGGCAAGTCGGTGATGGTGCTCACCGGCGACCTGCACAACAGCTTCTCCGTGAAGGTCACCGACCGCGTGTGGGAGTTCGCCTCGGGGCCGCACAATTCGCGCAACCACCGCGCCGACGCCGAAGGCGATCCGCCGCCGAACGGGAGCTTCACGTGGGGCGGCCGCACGGCGGACATCCGCTGGTCGAGCTACTTCCTGCCGGACGTGCCGGCACCGCTGGTGCGGCAGCCGATCTACACCACGGTGCAGATCAACAACGTGTTCAACAACCCGAAGGAGCCGGGGAAGAACCGCTGGGTGACCTACCCGCACCCGCAGGTGATTTTCCAGTTCTTCGACGCCCTCACCGGTGATCTGCTCTACGCCGAAACGATCCGCGTGAAGTAGGACGGCACGCCGGGGCCGCGCACCGGACGGTGCGCGGCTACCAGTCGGTGGGGCGGTAGTCCTTGAGGAACTTGCCCCACACATGCTCGCCGGTGTTGATGCCGTCGATGATCGGATCGACGATGCGGGCGGCGCCGTCCACGATATCGAGCGGCGGATGGAAGCGGTGCTCCGCCACTTTCTTTTCCGCGATGTGGACGGGGTCTTCGTCTGTTACCCAGCCGGTATCCACGGCGTTCATGTGGATGCCATCGGACTCGTAGTCCGCGGCCGAGGTGCGCGTCATCATGTTGAGCGCGGCCTTGGCCATGTTCGTGTGCGGGTGACGCGTGGTTTTGAACTTGCGATAGAACTGGCCTTCCACCGCCGACACGTTCACGATGTGCTTGTCGCGATCCGGCGTGCGGAGCATGAGCGGCTTGAGCCGCGCGTTGAGCAGGAACGGCGCGATCGCGTTGACCAGCTGCACTTCCAGCAGTTCCACGCTCGGCACTTCATGCATCAGCAACCGCCAGGAGTTGCGGTCGCGCAGATCCACCTGCTGCATGTCCTGATCGAGCTTCCCCTCGGGGAAGAGGTGGCCGCGATCGGTGTGCTCTTCCGGCAACAGCGCCACCTGCGACAGTTCGGCGGCGTGCGTGATGCCCGCGACCTCGGCCAACGCGCGCGGCAGGGTCTTCGGCGTGAGCATCTCGCCGTCCTCGGCGTCGGTGGAGCCCGGGAGCATGTGATAGCCCCGCACCCCTTCGTACGCGCCCAGCAGCTTGCGCACCTGTTCCGGCATGCTGCTGAGGGCGGCCGTCTCGCCGTCCATCATGTGCTTGTAGAAGTCGGGCGGACGCCGCACCGTCTGACAGGCATTGTTCACGATGAAGTCGAGCCGGTCGTGCGTTTCCATCAGTTGCTGACAGAACGCTTCGACGCTCGGCGTGTGGCGCAGGTCGAGTCCGAAGATCTCGAGGCGGTGCGACCACTGCTCAAAATCGGGTTCGGCGGCGTAGCGTGCGGCGGAGTCACGCGGGAAGCGCGTGGTCACGATAAGGCGCGCGCCCGCCCGCAGCAGCTTGATGCCGGCCTGATAGCCGATCTTTACGCGGCCGCCGGTGAGCAGGGCGGTGCGTCCCGAGAGGTCGGCCAGTTCGCCGCGCTTCCGGTAGTTGAATTCGGCGCAGGTGGGGCAGAGCTGATCGTAGAAGTGGTGCAGCACGGTGAAGTTGCGCTTGCACACGTAGCAGTGCTGCTCTTCCAGCGCTTCGCGGAAGTCGGGTTCGACGTCCACCGTGACCTGCGCGTCGGAGGCCGGCGGCAGATAGTTGGGCGTCGTGAACACCGTTTGGCGGCGCAGCCGGCGGATGCCGGTTTCCTGCAGCTGGGATTCGGCCTCCTGCACGCGCATGGTCCGCTCCACGCGCTTCTTCCGCTTGGTCGCCTTGACCATCTGACGGCGCAAGATGGCGTCGGGGCGTGACACTTCGCCGGCGGCCTTGAGCAGACGGTTGCGGTCGTCGTCGGTGAGATCGAGCAGTTCGGCCCGGTTGACGGCGAACTGTTCGAGCAGCTCGGTCGCCGCGCGCACGCGCTCGGACAAACTGATGCTGGCTTCCATGGAGTCAGGACGTTGGGACATAGCCTTGAAAGCTAATCGGTCCCGGCCGTGGACCTACCCCGGCCGCCCGCGTGAGCCCGGGGGCGGCGTGCGCGCGGCATCCCGGTGGCCCATATTGCGGTGATGAGCGTCGTCCATGATCTGCTGTCATTGCTCGAGCTCGAGAAGCTCGAGGTCAATATCTATCGCGGCCAGAACCGTGATCTCGGGACCGGCCGGGTGTTTGGCGGTCAGGTGTTCGCGCAGGCGCTGGTCGCGGCGCGACGCACCGTCGACGACGCGCGGGAGGCGCACTCGGTGCACGGGTACTTCCTGCGCGCCGGCGATCTCAAGGCGCCGATCGTGTTCTTCGTGGACCGCCCGCGCGACGGTGGCAGCTTCACCAGCCGCCGGGTGACCGCCATTCAGCACGGCGAAGCGATCTTTCATCTCTCCGCCTCGTTTCACGTGCAGGTCGACGGTATGGAGCATCAGAGCCGGATGCCCGACGTGCCGCCGCCGGAAGATCTGATGCCGGAGCTCGATCAGATCCGCGAGCGGGCCGAAGTGCTGCCGCCGGAACTGCGCACCGTGCTCACGCAGGACCGGCCGATCGATTTCCGCTCGTTCACCTCCCACGTTCCTGGCACCGACGAGTCACGCGGCGCGTCACGGTTCGTGTGGTTCCGGGTGGTGGAGACGCTCCCCGACGACCCGATCATGCACCAGGCGATCGTCGCGTATGCCTCGGACTACGGCTTGTTGCCCACGGCACTGCTGCCGCATCAGGTGTCGTACCGCGATCCGCGGCTGCAGCTGGCGTCGCTCGATCACACGCTGTGGATGCACCGGCCCTTCCGCGCCGACGAGTGGCTGCTCTACAGCATGGAGAGCACCGCCGCGGCCGGCGCTCGCGCCTTCGTGCGCGGCGAAATCTTTTCGCAGGACGGCACGCTGGTGGCGTCGGTGGCGCAGGAAGGGTTGATCAGGCTTCGCGACGGCTGATCGGTGCGATCGCCGGCGCCGGTGTTACCGACGCCGCACGAAGGCCACGATGCGGTCGCGGAACGCCGCCGTCTGGCTCGG
>JARIEX010000134.1 GCA_031127095.1 Gemmatimonadota bacterium | reverse complement strand
TGCACCTCGATCTGGCCGGCAACGATGATCGGCATGGATCACTTCGCCGCGCGAATCAGCCGTTCCTGCACCGCACGCAGCGGAAGCGTGGGCCCGCCGCTGATGTTCCACGCATTGAACACCACCACCATCTCCTGATCGGGAAACGCCATCGGGAACTGCCCGCCGAATCCGGACCCGGCCCAGATGAACGCGTCCGGCTGTACCGGATTGTTGTACAGCCACCACTTGTACCCGTACTTCGGCGCGCCAGCGCGCGTGCTGGTGGCGATCTGCGGGGTCACGGATTCGCGCACCCAGCGTTCCGACACGACGGTCGATCCGTTCCAGCGGCCGCCCTGCAGCCACAGCTGCCAGACCCGCGCCAAGTCGGTCGCTTCGAGATACAGGCCACCCTCGGTGTCGATGGCACCCGACGTGGTGCGCTTCCAGTGCCAGTTGGTGATGCCGAGGGGCGTGAAGAGATGGCGCGCCGCATACTCCTCGATGTCGACGCCGGTGGCGCGGAAGAAGATGTGCGCGAGCAACGCGCTTTCACCGCTGCTGTAGTTGAACTGCGTGCCCGGCTCGCGCATCATCGGCCGGTCGATGGTGAACTTGACCCAGTCCGGGCTGGCCTCGAGCGCGCCGGCCGTGTTGCGCGGATCGCTGTACGGGATGCTCTCGTTCCAGTCGAAACCGCCCGTCATCGTGAGCAAGTGGCGAATGGTGATGCGCCGCTTGCGATCCTCGAGGTTTGCCACGGCGGTGGTGTCCCAAAACGTGAGAATCGGCGTGTCGAGCGCAGGGAATTCACCACGGGTGACCGCCACCCCGATGACCGCCGATGCCACCGTCTTGGACACGGACTGCAGGGTGTGCAGGGTGCCCCGCCGATACGTCGGGTGCCACCACGGGTTGAAGTAGTTGAAGGGGCCGGTCGGGTCGTGCGAGTTGTTCAGCGACGAGCTGGCGCGCGACGAGTCGCCATAGATCGCGTCGTAGTCGCGCGGATACGTCTTGTTGGTGACGATCTGACCGCGACGAATGACCACCATGCGGTCGATGTGGCCGTACTTCCCCGCCCTGATCTCGGCGTCGAGGCTGTCGAGCACGGCCGGATTGAGACCGACCTGCGACGGGGCGGCCGTTGGCCACGTGAATGGCGTGGGCTGGGCGCCGAGCGACGAGGCCGCGAGCGACGAGGCCGCGAGCGACGAGGCCGCGAGCGACGAGGCGGCGAGCAGCGCGAGGACCACGGCGGAGCGGAAGGGTCGACGTGTCATGGCCATATTGTACAAGGCCGCGGTAGGTGTCGAAATAGCCCGTGGCCCATTGAATTTCCGATCCCGCGGACGGCAACGGCTGCGGCTTTCCCGCCCTGCTGCCGATACTGACCATAGCGTGAGAAACGCGAGGGACAGCTGGCTGCGAACGTCGAGCGGAGTGTGCGAGGACATGCAGGGAACGCCGAAGATCAGCGGGACGGAGTCGGGCACGGGTTGGCGCGCATGGCGAATACGCCATGCACGGTGGGCCGCGCGACTGGGCGTGGTACTGCTCGCGAGTTGCAGCGAAAATCCCGTCGCGGTTCGTGTGCCGGATCGCATCTCCATCGCGGTGCCGGTCCCCTCCGGGCGCCTGTCGGTTGGCGAGACCGCGGTCCTCCGGGCCACGGTGGCCGCGGGCCTCGTGTCGTTGCCGATGGCCGAGGTCGTGTGGTCGTCCAGCGCGCCCACGATCCTCTCCGTGGTGCCCGGTGGGGTCCTCGTGGCATCGGCCCGTGGAAGCGCCGAGATCACCGCGGCCATGGCGTCCGATCCCCGTATCCGTACGAGCGTCTTCCTCTCCGTCGTCGGCGCGTCCGCGCTCAGCCTCGATACCCGCACCCTCGCCCTCAGTGAGGGCGGACAGCACCGCCTCACCGCAACGGTCGCGTACGATGACGGCGCCACGGCGACGCCCCTCACGTGGCGCTCGAGTGTCCCGGCCGTCGCCCTGGTGGACCATCAGGGGCTCGTCACCGCCGTGGGCTCGGGGACGACCATCATCCGCGCCTCCGGGTCGGGCAAGTCCGATTCGGCCGTGGTGACCGTGTCGCCGCAGACGGTGGGGAGCGTGACCATCGATTCGGTCTCCAAGACCGCCTTCTTCATCGGCGATCGGCGGACGTGGTCCGCCACCGTGCGCAACGCCGGGGGCGCCCTCCTCATCGGGCGCACGATTGCGTGGTCCTCGGCCAACCCGGCGGTTGCCACCGTGTCAACGGCCGGTGTCGTCACCGCCGTGGGCGCCGGAACGACCACCATTTCGGCGGAGTCCGGTGGACGCGTCGCCGAGGCCGAGGTGGTCGTTCTGCAACGCGCGGCATCCGTCTCTCTGGTGCCGGCGAGCCTGCGTATTCCCCGCGGTCGGACGGAGGTGCTCGCTGCGGCCGTACGCAACGCGGCCGGTGCCCTGCTCCCGGAGCGCCGATCGGTATCGTGGAGCAGCTCCGCGCCCACGGTCGCGACCGTGAGTACCGACGGCGCGGTCACCGCCGTCGGGAACGGAACCGCGTCCATTACGGCGACGCTGGAAGGGGTCTCCGGCACGGCCGCTATTACGGTCGTCGACCCCGTCGCGTCGGTGCTGGTGACGCCCACCGCGGTCACGCTGCCGGCGGGGGCGAGCGAGCAGATGACGGCGTCCGGGCGCGACGCCAAGGGGGCGTCGCTGACGGGACGCCCGGTGGCGTGGGCGTCGTCGAATCCGGCGGTGGCCACCATCAATGCGAGCGGCATCGTGACCGCGGTGGCCGCCGGGAGTGCCAATATCACGGCCACGGTGGAGGGCGTCGACGCGACCGCGACCGTGACCGTCCTGCGCCCTGTCGCCTCCGTCCACATCACGCCCCCTCAACCCACCCTGTTCGTGGGCCGGACACTGCAGCTGTCGGCGTCGGCGAGGGATGCGCAGGGGACGGCACTCACCGGACGCGCCGTCAGCTGGTCCACCTCCGACCCCACCGTGGCCACCATTACGGCGGCCGGACTCGTGACCGCGGTGGCGGCGGGGAGTGCCACGATCACCGCCACCGTGGAGGGCATCGAGACGACGGCGACCCTCACGCTGGTGCCGTTGCCCCCGGCCCTCACGGGCATCACGGTGTCGGCGGACACGGTGACGCTGTTCGTCGGACGCACGCGAGCGATTACCGCCACGGTGGATCAGCCGAGCGGTGCCACCGTCGCCACGGTGACCTTTGGGACGGCCCTGCCGTCGGTCGCGACGGTGTCGGCCGCCGGCGTGATCACGGCCGTGAGCCCCGGGACCGCGACGATCACGGCCACGGCCGCCGTGGCGGCGAACGGCAACTTCGCCGCCGCCACGCAAACGGCGAGGATCGAGGTGATCGTCCTGCCCGTGCCGGTGGCCTCGGCACAGATCACGCCGGGCACCGTCAATCTCGTCGTGGGGGGCGCGCAGCAGCTCACCACCACCGTGCGCGACTCGGTTGGCGCCCCGCTGACCGGGCGGATCACGAGCTGGTCGTCGTCGAACACGGCGGTGGTGTCGGTGAGCGCGACCGGGTTGGTCACGGCGGTGGCGGAAGGGACGGCCACGCTGACGGTGAATGTGGAGGGCGCCGTCGCCACGGCGCTGGTGTACGTGGGACCACTCCCGGCGTCGGTCACCAGCCTCACGGTCTCGCCGGACGCCCACAGCCTGATCAAGGGGCAGACCCGCGCGCTGACCCCCGTCGTCACGAAGCCGGCTGGGGCGCCGGCCGCCACGATCACCTACGGGACGACCGACCCGGCCGTCGCCACGATCTCGTCGTCCGGGGTGATCACCGCGAACGCCCCGGGAACGGCGACCATGACCGTCACAGCGACCGCACCGGGGAACACGAACTTCGCGGCCGCCACCCTGTCCGGGTTCGTGGCCGTGACCGTCGTCAACGCGGTGGCCAGTGTGCAAGTGACCCCGGGAACGACGATCATCATGCCCGGCTCCACGCAGCAACTCGCGACGACCGTGCGCGATTCCACCGGCGTCGAACTCACGGGGCGTCCCGTGGTGTGGACCACCTCGAGCGCGGCAGTAGCCACCGTCAGTGCGACGGGCCTGGTCACGGCGATCGCCGTGGGCACGGCGACGATCACCGCCACCGTGGGGGGGGTGCCCGGCACCGCGACCTTTACGGTGTCGCCGCTTCCGGCGGCGGTCACCGCGGTGGCCATCACGCCCACGGCGGTCAGTCTGTTAGTCGGCCGAACGGCGGCCCTGTCGCCGGTCATCACGCAGCCGTCCGGCGCCGCCACGGCGTCGGTGACCTATGGCACGACGACGCCAAGCGTGGCCACGGTATCGGCGGCGGGGCTGATCGTGGCCGTCGGGCCGGGGACCGCCACCATCACGTTCACGGCCACGGCCGTCGCGAATACCGGCTTCGCGGCCGCGTCGAAAAGCGCCACGATGACCGTGACCGTGACGGCGGTACCGGTCGCGACGGTCAGTGTGGCACCGGACGCGTCCACCATTCTGGCGGGGGCCGCGCAGCAACTGGTGGTCATCGCCCGCGATTCGGCCGGGCAGACGCTCACGGGGCGCACGGTGGCCTGGGCTACGCTGAACGCCGCGGCCGCCACCGTGAACGCGAGCGGCCTCGTGACCGGTGTGGCGGCGGGAAGTGCGACCATCACCGCGACAATCGAGGGGATCATCGGCGCGGCGACGATCACCGTGTTTCCGGCGCCGGCCTCGATCACGAGTCTGACCGTTGCCCCGAGCTCGGCGACCGTCACGGTGGGGCAGACGCGGGCGCTCACTCCCACGGTGACGCAGCCGACCGGTGCCACCACCGCCACCGTCACCTACAGTTCGTCCGATGTCGCCGTCGCGACGGTGTCGCCGACCGGCGTCGTCACCGCCGTGGCCGCGGGCACGGCGACCATCGCGGTCACGGCAACGGCGCCCAGCAACGCCAGCGTCGCGTCGACCACCGTGTCCTCGTCAGTCGTGATCACGGTGGTGCCGTAGGGGACCACGGCGGCAACAGCAAACGATTTTTTCAAATTGATAGGCAGTTGAGACCCAATGGCAGTTCGGGTTGACAGGAGGGAGGTACTCTCGCGGCCGATCACTTCGGTCGCGATGACCCACCTGCCCCCACATCAATGGCCACGCACATGACGCCCGTACCCTCCGCTCGGCTGGCTGCCCGCCTGGCCTGCGCCCTGCTCGCCCTCACCCTCGGCGGTCAGTCGGTGGGAGCCCAGGGGAATCCCCAGTTCATCTTCAGTCAGGTCTACACCAACCTGGACTTCTGCGGAATCAGCTACACCTACGCGTTCTCGAGCTCATCGACCTGCACGCTCGAGTCGGCGACGGGGACCACGTTCGCCAGCTCGTTCAACGGGGAGCTCCGCGCTCGCGCTACGATGACCGGAACCGGCCCAAATTTTTTTGCCGCCTCGGCCAATGTGTCCACGGGATTCACCGAGACGTTCAGCTTCAATGGGGTGGTGCCAGCCTCCCTGGTCTTTAATTACTCGTGGACGGGCTCCCCATCGTTCACGCGACCGGAAGGCGACCGGGGGTCCTACCGCACGCGGGGGTATTTGAACAGCACCGTGAGCATCGTGAACGGTGTCGGCGGGTCGATCGTGTTGGACGACGAGCGTTACTCGGGTACGCCGGGTGAGCCAGCGGACCCGCCGTCGGTCAAGACCGCGCCGACCGGCTCGATCACCGCGCAGCTACTGGGCAGCCGCGTGGTGAACGTCAACACGTGGATCAACGTCAGCGCCACGATCTACAACTACCCCTCCGAGCCAGTGATGGGCACGGCGGACGCCGACTTCACGAGCACTGGCCGTATTGCCTTCATCCAGGCGTTTGACGGCTCGGGCGCCGATATCTCACGCTCGGTTGACGTCACGACGTCGTCGGGGGTGAACTACGCGTTCGGCGAGGCGCCGAGCGCCGTCGTGCCGGAGCCAGCCAGTTGGGCACTCGTCAGCGCGGGCCTCCTCGCCCTCGGTGGTCTGGTGCGGAGGCGGCAGCGCGCGGTCTAAACCGTCCGCGCGAGATCACGGACGGCTTCACGGACGGCACAGGAGCACGATGCGATCCTGTGCCGTGAGAGATCCGAGGGCCGAGCCTGCGGGGCGTCTGTTTGGCGTTCGCCGTGAGCGCAGGTCGGACTCGATGACTCAATCGAATGCGGTTCCATCCGCGTCAGCGTTCAAACTCCAATCGTCCCCAATGCGCATCTCGCGTCCGGCGTCGGCCCGCCTTCGCAAGTCGGCCATATCGATCTGCTTGCTGGTCCTCGCTGCTGCAACGGCGTGCGAGGACGACACGCCAAGCACGGCCCCCCCACAGGGTGGCCAGAGCGGGACCGCGATCAGTATTGCGATTGCGCCCGGGGCGGCAACGATCGCCGTGGGGGGGACGCAGTCGATGGCGGCGTCGGTGAGCGGAACGACCAACACCGTGATCAATTGGTCCACGTCGGCGTCATCGGTCGCTGCTATTTCGAGCAGCGGGGTGGTGACGGGCGTGGCACCGGGTACCGCGATCATCACGGCCGCCGCGGCCGCCGACCCATCGCGGATCGCGACGGCGACGATCAGCGTGACGGCGCCGCTCACGCTGCGTGTGCCGGTGGATACGGTGCGCCCGGGGACGGCGTTACGGGCCATCGTCACGGGGATCACGCTCCCGACCACCCTGCCGGCCACACTCGGGACGTCCGCCATCACATTGGCGCGCGAGACTGACAGCACGCTCGTCGGCTTCGTGCCTGACATGGCCAGTGGGATAACAACACTGCGCGTCACCATCGGCACCCGATCCGGGCAAGTCGCGGTGGACGTGCGTCCTGGCCTCGTCATCGCCGATCCCACGTTCGAGATCACTCGCCTCGCCGACCGGGTACGGCAACGCTACAGCTCGACGACGGTCCCTGCCGGGTACACGACGGCGGAGTGGACGCGGAGCCGTGCGGTGGTGGACAGTCTCGATCGCGAATTGCGCGTGGCTCTCGCCGCCGCCCCCGCGGCAGAGCGGCTGGCCACAGCGCGAATGCTCGCCGCGTATACCACGAGCGCCGTGTCCGCGATCTTCGTGACTCCCGATCGCTGCGGTGGAGCGGCCGACCGCATTCTGGCGAAATCGGTAAACGTCATCGGCAACCTGCTCGACATCAGGGCCGCAGAGGTCTTGACGACGAAGCTCCGGAACCTGGTGGGGATGACGAACCATCTCGATGGCGTCCTGGACTACATCGTGTCCATGGCCACCTTCCCCGTGGACTGTGCGGTCACCGAGATCCTCGAGAATGATGCGCCGGCCGGCAACACCGTGGATCATGGCGGCACGCTTGGCATCGTGGTAACTGCCGTGATCCGCTCACTCGATGGATCACAGTCGCAGGACCCCACCATCCAGCGCGTCACCAACACCATCGACCGGTTGTTTGCCACGTTTCGAACGCTGCCACAGGTGATTCAGTCTGTGCTCGGTAAGCTACCGACGCGAGTTCAGGACCTCCCCGTTCAGCCTCCCACACGCGCCCAGCTCGAGCCGCAGTACGTGCGGGAGGGCAGCGTGACGCCCGCCAGCGTCAGCGTCAGCGTGCGCCCGGATGGCAACCGCGTGGCACTGGTGGCCACGACGACGGCCACTGAGCCGACGGCGTTTACCGTGGTGCTTCGTCATGTGAACGACGCGACGGTGACGACCACGGTGCGTGGCACGGTACGCCCTGCGGCCAACATCACGGTGGTGCCGTCAACGACCAGCCTCACCATTGTCGGGCCACAAACGGAGCGCACGGTGAGCGCCACGATCACCGGCGCCACAGACCCCTCGCTGCGATGGCAAATCGGCGACATGAATATCGCGACAATCCTAGGCTCGCCGGGCGGTGTTGCCGGGGGAACGAGCGTGACCCTGCGCGCGCAGAACCCCGGCACCACCACGCTCACGGTGCGTTCGATACAGGATCCTACGAAATCCGCCACGATCGCCGTGACGGTGACCTCGGGTATCGGCATTACCGTGAATCCGCCGTCGGGTACGCTCGCAGTGGGACAGACGCTGCCGCTCACGGCCACGCTCACCGGCACCAACTCCACCGGCGTGATCTGGCGATCTGGCGCCGAGTCGGTGGCCACGGTCGACGTGACGGGGCTGGTAACCGCGCGTGCGGTGGGGACCGCGGTCATCACCGCGACCGCCGCCTACGATTTCGACGCGGTGGCCCGAGCGACCATCACGGTGTCGGCGTCGAGCATCGCGATCAGCCTGAATCCCACCAATGCCACGATCGCCGTGGGCGGCACGCAGTTCCTCGCGGTGAATCTGACCGGTGTACCGGCCGGCCAGAGCACCTCGGCGAATTGGACGAGCAGCAACTCGTCGGCCGTGTCGGTTGCCGCAGGCAACGGCGGATTGACGATCACCGGTCTCGCGCCGGGCACGTCCACGATTACGGTGCGCCCGGTCGCGGATCCGACCAAGGCCGCCACCGCCACGATCACGGTGACCAGTGGAAGCACCGGGACGCCCGGCGCCACGAGGCTCACGGGCGGTGTGGCCGTGAGTGGACTGGCCGGTGCTGTGGGCAGCGCGAAGCTGTACGTGATCACCGTGCCGACCGGGGCTACGAATCTGACGGTACGCACGAGCGGTGGCACTGGCGATGCGGATCTTTACGTGCGACGCGGCAGTCCGCCCACCTCGTCGGTGGCGGACTGCGCCTCGGACGAGGTGACCACCGTCGAGTCGTGCACGTTCACGAATCCAGCGGCGGGTGAGTGGTACATCCTGCTGGTGGGGTACGGGGCGTATAGCGGGGTGACGCTGACGGCGACGGTGACGGGTGGTAGGTGTGGGGGAGGCACTGGGGGCGGCGGCAGTGGCAACCTGAATTCCGATGCCGCGT
>JARIEX010000133.1 GCA_031127095.1 Gemmatimonadota bacterium | reverse complement strand
GCATCGGCCGCCCGTAACTCCGCCAGCGCCTCACGCGTGTAGCGCGTTTTCAGCTCGGCGTAGTCGTCGTCGGAGAGTTTCCCCGTTTCGCGGTCAAACTCGATTTCGCGGAGCGCCGCCACCGCGCCGTCGAGCGGCTCGTCCTGTCCGCGACGGCGCGCACGCGCGGCACGACGGCGTACCGCCTCGCGCGCATCCTGCGCGTCGTCCGCGGCCCGGACATCGGCCTCACCCGTGAGCAACGGCGACAGCACCAGCGTCAGCGCGGTCAGCGCCAGCGTGGTCCCCAGCACGAGTGGGACGGCCCCTTCGGGGATGGCCACGAGCATCATTACCGCTCCTCGCGCAACGCCGCATCGAGGCGCGCCAGTTCGTCGGGCGTCGCATCGAGGGCACCGTCACCCGTCACGGGTGCCGCCGCCCGCCGGACGGCGGCCGTGTCGGCGTTGCGACGCCAGCTACGCAGCAACGCACCGATCCCCACCGCGCCCAGCCCGATCGCCGCGAACGGCGCAAACCACGCCAGCAGGTTGAACCCCTGCTTGCGCGGCTGCATCAAAATGAAATCGCCATACGTCTGCGTCATCGCGGCCATGATCTCGTCGGCGTTGTAGCCACCGTCAACCAGACGCTGGATGTCACCGTGCACCGCCGGCGAAATGCCGCAATTGAAGTCGGTCGTGCGGCAAGTGTAGATGTCGAGCGTACAGGGGCACGGACAGGCGAGGTTGCGCTCGAAGGCCTCGAGCTGCTTCTCGTTCATCTGCGGCGCGGCATTCGGTTTGGCGGGGCGCACCACGGGCTTGTAGGAGTCGGACGTCATCTCCTCGCCGCCGGGGGCCTGTGCCGGTTGGGTCCCGGATGCGCCGTCCGGCGCAGCACCTGGCGGCGCAGCATCCTGCGCAAACCCCGTACGCGCCAGCAGCACGCTCCCCGCCGCCACGGCCATGACCGCACCGGTCCGCGTCAGGAAGAGACGGCGCGCCGGATCAGATGGCCGATGCCGTGCGCTCACGCGCCCGCCCCGACCAACGCCCCTTCTGAGGCCGATGGCAACTGGGCCACATAACCGCCCTCACGCTCGGCGCGCTGCGCCTGCGGCCACATCACGATCAGCCCACCGAACGCCATGATGATCCCACCAAACCACACCCACCACACCAGCGGATTGAAGTTGATGTGAATCGCCGCCGTTTCACGATCGACGGCGCCCGTGAACACCAGGTACACATCCTGCTTGGGCGACTCGATGATGCCCACCTCGGTGGACGGCTCGAACGTGGGCTCGCCGGCCGCGTTCACGTGCTGCCGCTTTTCGCTGGAGAGGATACCCATGTTCTTGCCGTCACGCGTGACGGCGAACGATGCGGCCACGACCCGGCGGTTGAGCTGCTCGAACCGCGAAATACCCTGACTGGTGAACACCCACTCACTGCCGTACGCATCAGTGGCTTTCACCGACTCGCCCGCCTTGAGCGTGGCCGTGAGATCCTTCTTGAACATCAGGCCGGCGAAGGCGCAGAACAGGATCACGACGCCGAAGTGCACGATGTAGCCACCGTAGCGCCGACGGTTGCGGCCCACGAGCCGCATGGAGGCGCTAAACAGCCCCTCACCGTACATGCGGCGGCGCGCCCCGATCCCCTTCACGAATTCCTGGATGATGGTGCCGAACACGAAGCCGGCCAGCAGGTACGACACCAGCGCGTACATCTCACGCATCCCCATCGCGAACAACACGACGAACGTGACCACGCCCGCCGTGACCGGCCACGTGAACTGCCGCTGCAGATTGGTGACCGACGCGCGGCGCCACGCAATGAGCGGACCGATGCCGGTGAGCGCCAGCAGCAGCAGGCCGAGCGGCCCGTTCACCGCGTTGAAGAACGGCGGACCGACCGTGATCTTGTCGCCCTTCACCCACTCGCTCAGGATCGGGAACAGCACGCCCCACAGGGTGGCGAAGCAGATGCCGATCAGGACGAGGTTGTTGTACAGGAACGCGGCCTCACGGCTCACCATGCTCTCGAGCTCCGCCTTGGCCTCGAGGTCGTTGAGGCGGGTGGACACGAGATACGCAGTGCTCACGGCCGCCGCGATGAGGAACCAGAGGAACCAGTCACCGACCGGCGACTGCGCAAAGGCGTGCACGCTCTCGATGATGCCACTGCGCGTGATGAACGTGCCGAGGATCGTGAGCAGGAACGACATCGCCACCAGCGTCACGTTCCACTTGCGCAACATCCCGCGCTTTTCCTGGATCATGATGCTGTGCAGGAACGCGGTGATCGTGAGCCACGGGAGGAACGACGAATTCTCCACGGCGTCCCACGCCCAGTAGCCGGCCCAGCCGAGTTCCACGTACGCCCACCACATGCCGAGCACGATGCCGATGGTGAGGAAGAACCAGGAGAGCAACGCCCAACGGCGCACGGCGCCGAGCCACTGCGTATCGAGCTTGCGGGTGACCAGCGCGCCGATCGCGAAGGCGAACGGAATCGCCGTGCCGACCAGCCCCAGATAGAGCATCGGCGGATGGATCGCCATGCCCGGATTCTGCAACTGCGGATTCATGCCGCGTCCTTCGGGCGGAACCCAGTCGAGGCGTTCGTAGGGGTTGGCACCGAAACACATCGTCATCAGGAAGAACAGGCAGATGATGCCCAGCGTCCCGGTGACGTACGGCATCATCGCGCGGTTCGTCTTGCGATTCGTGAAGACCGCGACGGCCGAATAGGTGGTCAGAATCAACGCCCAGAACAGCATGGACCCGGACTGCCCGGCCCAGAATGCCGTGAACGTATAGATCTTGGGGAGGTTCGAGCTCGTGTACGACGCCACGAACTTGATCGAGAAGTCGTGCGTAAAGAGCGCGGTCCACAACCCGATGGACGCCAGCAGAGTGAAACCGAACGTCGCGTACAGCGCCCGCTCACCACTTTTCACCAGATCAGGGCGGCCCTGCAGGCCCCCCGAGTACGACACGGTGGTCGTCCAGGCCGCCATCAACAGGGCAACCCAGAGCGACAGTTCACCTAAGAGAATCATGGGGCCTCGCGCTGACGCGCAGGCGCGCGGGTCTTACGCGCGCGGGGTTGCCGGCATGCCCTGCTTGTAGCCGGGCGTGTCCTTGTACTTCTCAGGGGCGTTTTCGTAGCGCGACGCGCACTTGGCCAGCAGCGTGGTGGCCTGGAAGGTGCCGTTGGCGTCCAGGCGGCCTTCAACGACCACGTCCACGCCGTCGGTGAACGTGTCGGGGGCGATGCCGCGGTACTGCACGTCGTACGTCTTCGTGCCGTCGGTCATCTTGAAGGTGAGTGACCGTCCCGACGGCTCCCGCACGATGGTGCCGCTGACGACGCGCGCGCCGACCTTGACGCCCGTGTTCACGAAGCGCGGGTTGTCGGAGACTTTGCTCGCGAGCTCGCCCGGCGTGAGATAATAGGTAGCCGTCTCGTCGATCGAGCTGGCCATCAGATAACCGGCGGTGCTGAGCACCAGCACGCCGCCGACGAGAAACTTGTTTCGAGCTTTCACGGGACCCCGACCTCATCGTCCGGAAGGTATGGTCGAAAAATAGCGCGTGGACACGCGGACGTCACCCAGCAATCACCGGTCAGATTGACGGGTTACACGCGGTCGGTGTCGCGCGCCCATGCCAGCGCGCCGCGCACCGCACGACGCCAACCGGCGTAGCCCGCGGACGCCGCGCCCCCGTCCGAGGGGAGGAAGCGGGTGAACTGCCGTCCCGCCAGAAACTCGTCGCCACTCTGCCAGAGGCCGGCCTCCAGCCCGGCCAGTCCGGCGGCGCCCAGCGCCGTGGTTTCCACCAGGTCCGGGCGCTCCACCGGCACCCCAAGCACATCGGCCTGGAATTGCATGAGCCAGTCGTTGGCCGTGGCGCCGCCGTCCACGCGCAGGCGGTCGAAGGGCACCCCGCCCTGCGCCCGCATGTCGCCGAGCACGTCATTGGTGGCGTACGCCATGGCCTCGAGGGCGGCCCGCGCGAAATGGGCCCGCGTGGTGCCGCGCGTGAGACCGACGATGGTCCCCCGCGCGTTCGGCTCCCAGTCGGGGGCCCCCAGCCCCACCAGCGCGGGGACGAAATACACGCCGTCGTTGCTGTCGAGCGAGCGGGCGAGCGCCTCGGTGTCGCTGCTGTGCGGGATGATCCCGAGCCCGTCGCGCAGCCACTGGACCGCCGCCCCCGCGATGAACACGGAGGCCTCCAGCGCGTACACCGGCCCCCCGGTGGCGTCGCAGGCAATGGTGGTCAGCAGGCCGGTACCGCTGCGCGGGCGACGCTGTCCCGTGTTGAGCAGCAGGAACGCGCCGGTGCCGTAGGTGTTCTTGCCGCCGCCCTCGTGCCACCCGCCCTGCCCGAACAGCGCCGCCTGCTGATCGCCGGCGATCCCCATGATCGGAAGCTCCCGCCCGAGCGTCGCCGCCGTGGCCGTCCCGATCATCCCGCTGGAGGGAACAATGCGCGGCAGCATCCCCATGGGCACATCGAACAGCGCGCACAACGCGGGCGACCACGCGTGCGTGTCCAGATCGTACAGCATCGTGCGGGACGCGTTGGTGTGATCGGTCACGTGCGCCGCGCCCCCGGTGAGATGCCACACCAGCCAACTGTCGATCGTGCCTGCGGCAAGCTCTCCGCGCTCCGCGCGCTCACGCATCCCCGGCTGCTGCAACAGCCACTCGAGCTTCGAGGCACTGAAGTACGGATCGGTCACGAGCCCGGTGCGCTCGGCGATCATCGC
This sequence comes from Gemmatimonadota bacterium, assembly GCA_031127095.1. Lineage (GTDB taxonomy): Bacteria > Gemmatimonadota > Gemmatimonadetes > Gemmatimonadales > Gemmatimonadaceae > Gemmatimonas. The sequence goes on along the minus strand of JARIEX010000133.1, from coordinate 4,527 downwards.
CGCGTGCGGCGCCAGGGCGGCGCACCGCTCCGCGGTCCGGCGGTCCTGCCACACGATGGCGTGGTGCACGGCACGCCCAGTGGCGCGCTCCCACACGACGATCGTTTCGCGCTGATTCGTAATGCCGATCGCGATCGGCCGATCGCCGGTCGCCGCCTCGGCGTTCGCGAGTGCCTCGCGCGCCGCATCGATCGTGCGCTCGAGAATCTCGTGCGCATCGTGCTCCACCCACCCGGGCGCCGGATAGTGCTGCGTGATTTCCCGGTAGGCACGACCGAGCACGCGCCCACTGTGACCGATGACGAGGCAGGTGGTGCCCGTGGTGCCCTGATCGATCGCGAGAATGCACGTCATAGCGGACTCCGAAATAAGGTCATGCCGCGCTCCCGGACAGGAACGGCGGCGCGATGAAGCCACGATCGGTGAGGTAGCCGGTGACCAGCGCCCGCGGCGTCACATCGAAGGCGGGGTTCCACACCGAGGTACCCGCCGGAAGCTCGCCGAGTTCATCGGCGTGGCGGTGTTCGATGACGATGTCCCCGCCCGTCGCGGTCGCTGGGTCGACGGTGCTCCACGGCGCCGCTACATAGAAAGGAATCCCGTGCGCGTGGGCGGCCAGCGCCACGCCGTAGGTCCCCACCTTGTTCGCGACGTCGCCGTTGGCCGCGATCCGATCGGCCCCCACGATCACGAGATCCACGGCACCCGAGCGCAGCAGCGACGCCGCCGCGCCATCGGGCAAGACGGTGACCGGGATGCCGGCACGCTGCAACTCCCACGCGGTCAGGCGCGCGCCCTGACGCAGGGGACGGGTTTCATCGGCATACACCGAGACCCGGCGCCCCAGCCGGTGGGCCAGATGCACGGGCGCCAGCGCGGTCCCGATCCCCGCCGTGGCCAGAGCTCCGGCGTTACAGTGGGTCAGCACCCGCGCGCCGTCGGGGACGATCGCCAATCCATGCTGTCCGATCGCCTCGCACATCGCGACATCCTCGGCCCGGATCGCCTCGGCATCCGCGCGCAGCGCCGCCACGAGGTCGTGATCGGAGACGGTGGCCGCGACCGCGAGCAGCCGCCCGACGGCCCACGCCAGATTCACCGCCGTCGGGCGCGCCGCGATAAGTCGCGCGGCGGCGTCCGGCAGCCGGTCACGGACCACCGTGCCCGACGCCGCATCGTCGCGCCCGAGCGCGACGACCAGCCCGATCGCCGCCGCAACCCCGATCGCCGGCGCGCCCCGCACCGCCAAGGTCCGGATGGCGTCGACGACCTCGTCGAGGGTGATCAGATCGCGCACCACCTCGGCGGACGGCAAGTGCCGTTGATCGAGAATGCGGAGCGCTTGACGGTCCGGAGACCAATCGACGGCAGGGGTAGCGAGCACAGGGCAAACGTAGCCGCAGGACGCCTCGGTGCCAGCGTCCCGTGTAGATTTCACCTCTCCGCTCCACCCCCGCTCCGCCCCCGGTCCGCCATGCCCTACCAGTTCCTGACCTTCGACGTTTCCGACCGCATCGCCACGATCACGGTGAACCGGCCGGACAAGCTGAACGCGCTGAACGACGCCACGATTGCCGAACTGGGCGTGGCCATCGACGAAGCCGTGTCGCGCGACGACGTGGGCGCGGTACTGCTAACGGGCGCCGGACGCGCCTTCGTGGCGGGAGCGGACATCGCGGAGCTGCAGAGCCAGTCGCCACTGGAAGCGCAGCGACGCGCGCGGGCCGGCCAGACGATCTTCCGTCGGTTCGAAACGAGTCCCAAGCCAACCGTGGCCGCCATCAACGGCTTCGCGCTGGGTGGCGGATGCGAACTCGCCATGGCGTGCCACCTCCGCATCGCGAGCGAGAAGGCCAAACTCGGGCAGCCGGAAGTCAAGCTTGGCATCGTGCCGGGCTACGGCGGCACGCAGCGCCTGCCCCGGCTGGTTGGCCGCGGCGCCGCCCTGCGCCTGCTCCTGACGGGCGACATGATCGATGCCGCCGAGGCGCACCGGCTGGGGCTGGTCGATCAGGTCACGCCGGCCGACGACCTGATCGCCACCACCCGGGCGCTGCTTACCACGATGCTGGCCAACGCGCCGCTCGCCATGGCCGGATGCATCGAGGCACTCAACCGCGGTCAGGATGTGCCCCTCGAGGAAGGCGGGGCGATCGAGTCCGACTTCTTCGGCCTGCTCTCCAGCACCGCTGATATGCAGGAAGGGATGCGCGCCTTCCTCGAGAAACGCGCGCCCCGGTTCACCGGGCGCTGATCGCGCCGCCACCGTGCTCTCGAGGCTGATCGCCAGCGACTATCGCAACTTCACCCGGCTCGACGTGGACATCCCCGCGGCCGGGCTGGTGGTGGTCGGCGAGAACGGGCACGGGAAGACCAACCTGCTCGAGGCCGTCGCGTATCTGGCGCTGCTGCGCTCATTTCGCGGGGCGCGCGACGCCGACGTGGTGCGCTTCGGCGCGCCGGCGTTTCACGTGCGCGCCACGCTCATGCGCCCGTCGGCCTACGACACGATCAGCGTGGGATACGAGCGGAGTTCGCGGCGCAAGCGGGCCACGCTGGACGGCGTGGAACAGCCGCGGCTCACCAGCGCGCTGGGGGCGCTGCCGTCGGTGCAGTTCTCGCCGGCGGATGTGGCGTTGGTGGCCGGCGGCCCCGGCGAGCGCCGGCGGTATCTCGACGTCATGCTCGCGCTGTCTTCACGCCCATACCTGCAGGCGCTGCAGCAGTACCGCGCCGCGCTGCTGCGACGCAATGCCGCGCTGCGGATCGCGCAGCGCGACGGCGGCCGCGGCGCCGAGCCGGAAGCGCGCGTAAGCGTGTGGGAGCCGGCGATGGCCGAGCACGGGGGATTCATCGCGGCCGCGCGCCATGCCTTCGTGCGCGATCACGCCGCGCGCTTTACCCAACTGTCGGCGGCCATCGGCGAGCGGCATACGGTCGCGATGAAATACGCGGCCAGCGGCGGCGAACAGGCCGGCGACCTGCTCACGGACGCACGGGCGCAGACCGAGGCGTACACGCGCACCTTCGCACAGCAGCGACCGCATGAGTTGCGGCGCGGGGTGACGCTGGTGGGACCGCACCGCGACGATCTGCCGTTGTCGCTGGGCGGACGCGACCTGCGCACCTTCGGATCGGCCGGCCAGCAGCGGAGCGCGGCCATCGCGCTGCGCCTGCTCGAGTTGGCGACGTTGCGCGACGCGGTGGGGCATCCGCCGCTGCTGTTGCTGGACGACCCGTTCGCCGAACTGGATCTGGGGCGCGCCGCCCGGGTGCTGTCGTTGCTGGAGGGGGCGGGCGCGTCGCAGGTCTTGTTGGCGGTGCCGCGGGTGGAGGATATCCCGGCCGCCTTCACGCGTCTCGAGCAGCGGTCCATGCACGACGGCATGCTTGGCGTGACGGCGACCCGGGAGCCGGCGTGAGCGAACCCAAAAAGCGGGCGCCTGCCAAAGTGGGTGACGTGCTGGCGTCGGTGTTGCAGCAGGCCGGCCTGACGGATCGCGTGGCGCAGGCGGCGGTCATCCCGGAGTGGCCGACACTGGTGGGCGGTCAGATCGCCGCGGTAACCGAGCCGCTGCTGTTGCAGCAGGACGGGACGCTGGTGGTGATGGTGCGGACGCACGCGTGGATGCAGGAGCTCACGTTTTTGGAGCCCGAGCTGCTCCGGTCAGTGAACCGCGACCCGTCACGGCCGCCGGTGACGCGGCTGCGCTGGATGCTGCAGCGCTGAGCTGCCCCTCCCGTAAGTTCTTAAATCGCAAAGGGTTACATTCGCGGCGCCGAGTTGCGTGGCGAATCCGGATCGACTACATTGAGGGGTTGTGTTTGCAGGCCAGTCGGCTGGCCGCAGCAGTTCATTTCTTCGGGACATCCCCACCTCATGGCGAATAGCAGCGAACAGCCCGAGAACGGGTACGGCGCAAACAGCATCACCGTTCTCAAGGGGCTCGAGGCGGTCCGCAAACGCCCCGGCATGTACATCGGCTCCACGTCGGCGCGTGGTCTCCACCATCTCGTGTACGAGGTGGTGGACAACTCGATCGACGAAGCGCTGGCCGGCCATGCCGACCGGGTACACGTCACGATCCACGCCGACGACTCCATCAGCGTCGAGGACAACGGACGCGGCATTCCGGTGGACATGCATCCGGTGGAGAAGATGCCGGGCGTGGAACTGGCCATGACGGTGCTGCACGCCGGCGGCAAGTTCGACAAGGACACGTATAAAGTGTCGGGCGGCCTGCACGGTGTCGGCGTGTCGGTGGTGAATGCGCTATCGAAGGAGCTCAAGGTCTGGATCAAGCGCGCCGGCAAGGAGCACTACATGGACTTCGCGCGCGGCATCACGCAGACCCAGCTCAAGGTCCTCCGGTCGGTGGCGGCGAAGGAAACCGGCACGAAAGTGTGGTTCAAGCCTGACGGCGAGATCTTCCAGGAAACGCTGCGCTACGAGTGGGTCACCCTCGCCAGCCGGCTCCGCGAACTGGCCTATCTGAACAAGGGCATTCAGATCACGCTGCGTGACGA
>JARIEX010000132.1 GCA_031127095.1 Gemmatimonadota bacterium | reverse complement strand
CCACCCCCTCCGCTTCACCCGCGCCGAATTCGCCGGCGCCTTCGGTGACCTCGGTACCGACCTGCCGCTGCTCGTCGGCATCGTCGTCGCCACCGGGATGGACGCCACCACGGCCTTCGTGGTGTTCGGTGCCCTGCAGATCGCCTCCGGGCTCGCCTATCGGCTCCCCATGCCCGTGCAGCCGCTCAAGGCCATGGCCGCTATCGCCATCGCCGGCAAGCTCGCCCCGCCACTGCTCGCCGCGGGCGGTCTTCTCGTGGGGATAACGATGCTCGTCCTCGCCCGCTCCGGCGCCTTGGGGTGGATCGCCCGCACCGTCCCCAAGCCCGTCGTGCGCGGCATCCAGATCGGACTTGGGCTACAGCTCGCCAGCCTCGCCCTCACCCGCTTCATCCCCGCAGACGGCCCCCGCGGATGGCTGCTCGCCGCCGTCGCCCTCGTGATCGTGCTCCGGCTCCGCACCCACGCGCGCGTCCCCGCCGCGCTGGTGGTGCTCGCCCTTGGCATCGTCGTCTCGGCCGTCACCTGGCCCGCCGCGGTGCCGCTCCCGCTGGGTTGGCGCCTCCCCTCGCTCCCCAGCCGCTGGCCCACCCCGGCCGAGTTCGCGCAGGCCGCCGTACTGCTCGCGCTGCCGCAGCTGGCGCTGTCACTGGGCAATTCGGTGCTGGCCACCAAGCAGGTGGTCGCCGATCTGTTCCCCGACCGCGAGCCCCTCACGGTGCGCCGTATCGGCACCACCTACGCCCTCATGAACCTCATCGCCGCCCCGCTGGGCGGCATTCCGGTGTGCCACGGGTCGGGGGGGATCGCGGGACACTACGCCTTCGGCGCCCGCACCGGGGCCAGCGGCATCATCTACGGCACGTTCCTCGTGCTCAGCGGCCTGCTGCTGGTGGGCGAGCCGGCGGCCTTCCAGCGGCTCTTTCCGGGCCCCATTCTCGGCACGCTGCTCCTGGTCGAGGCGGTCACGGTGCTGAGCCTCGCCCGCGATCTGCGCGACACCCCCGCGTGGCTCGGCTTCGCCGTCGGCTGCGGTCTCGCCGCCGCCTTCCTGCCGTACGGGTACGCCGTGGCGCTCGCCGGCGGCACGCTGCTCAGCATCGCCATCAGGCACTGGCAGGGAAGATCTGATACTACCTGACCATAGTCGTTGACCATGGTCGAATAGAGTGATAGCTTCCGAGATATGGCGACCGAATTCATCTCCATCTCCGTGTTCAAGGCGACCTGCCTCGCCGTGCTCGAACGCGTTCGGAACACCGGAGCATCGGTGGTGGTCACTCGACGTGGTGAGCCCATCGCCGAGATCATGCCTCCGTCGGCCGCGACGCCGCATGCGGAGTGGATCGGGGCGCTGAAAGGCACCGCGCGTATCGTCGGCGACATCGTCGCGCCGGTCGTGGCAGCCGACGAGTGGGACGCCCTGCGCCCATGAACGTGCTGCTGGATACCCATGTTTGGATCTGGTTGATGCTCGAGCCGCAGCGTCTCCAGCACACCGCCTTCGAACTGCTGTCAGACCCGGGCACCGTATTGCACCTCTCGCCGATCAGTGTGTGGGAGGCCGTGCTCCTCGTCGAGCGGGGCCGCCTGGCGGTCGATGGTCCGGCGCGGCGGTGGGTCGAGTCGGCACGCGCCGCCACCCCGCATCGCGACGCTCCGCTTACCGGCGCAGTGGCCCTGTTGAGTCGAGAGATCGACGTGCCGCACAACGATCCGGCCGATCGGTTCCTCGCCGCGACGGCCGCCGTTTTTGATCTCACGCTGGTCACGGCCGACCGTCACCTCTTGTCGGGATCAGGGTACAGGGTTCTGCCGGCGGCGAGTGCATAGCTCCGCACCACCAGCCCCCGCTCGCGAACCGTCGGTCCCGTGATAGCTTCCACGCCATGGCACCCGGTCGACCGTCCGCCGGGCGTCCTCCCACCTTCAGCACATCTCACCATGTCCAAGATCCGTCTGGCCGTCGTTGCGGCCGCTCTCACCCTGTCCGTCACCGCCGTCGCCGCGCAGCGTCTGCTCGCCGATTTCAGCGGCAAGTGGAACGTCGCCATCGACGCGCAGGGGCAGTCGATGCAGTCGCTCATGACGGTCGAACAGAAGGGCGACTCCGTGTCCGGTACCACCGAATCGCAGATCGGCACCGCCAACTTCGACGGCGTGGTGAAGGGCGACTCGATCTTCTTCGGCTTCGCCCTCGACATGGGTGGCCAGGCGATCCGGATCCGCGGCACCGGCGTGATGACCGAGAAGGACAAGATGAGCGGCACCATGGAAGCCGAAGGACTCGGCGCCTTCCCGTTCGCCGCCGCGCGTCAGCCGAACTAATCCGCCATGCCGTCCACCGCACTCGGCGAGTTTATCGGCACGTTGGTGCTCATTCTGCTCGGCAATGGTGTGGTGGCCGGCGTGCTGCTGGAGAAGTCAAAATCGTACGGCGCCGGCTGGATCGTGATCACCGTCGGGTGGGGGATCGCGGTCCTGTGCGGCGTGATGGTCGCGCTGGCGCTCGGCGCGCCGGGTGAACTCAATCCGGCCGTCACGTTGGCTAACGTGCTGGCCGGTACGCGCACCACGGCCGACGCGGTCGTGCATGTGGCCGCGCAGATGGCCGGTGCCATCGCGGGGGCCACGCTGGTGTGGCTGCACTATCTGAATCACTGGGGCCTCACCCGCGATCCGGGCGCCATTCTGGCCTGCTACTGCAACGCTCCGGCAGTGCGACGCACGCTGCCCAATCTCCTCAGTGAGATCATCGGCACCATGGTGCTGGTGATCGTCGCCACGGCGATCGGCACCAGCGGCGTCGCCGGCGTCACCCCCGCGTCCAACCTCGGCCCCGTGCTCGTGGGCGCGCTGGTGTGGGGCATCGGTCTCTCCTTGGGCGGTCCCACGGGATACGCCATCAATCCCGCGCGTGACCTCGGTCCGCGCATCGCGCACGCCATCCTGCCGATCGCCGGCAAGGGGGGCAACGACTGGGGCTACGCCTGGATCCCCGTCGTCGGACCGCTAGTCGGGGGCGCTCTCGCAGCCCTGTGCTGGTCCGCTCTCTCAGCCGCCAACGGAGTCCCGCAGTGAGCATGACAACAGGACGGTGGGTCACGGCGGCGCTCTGTGCCGCCGTTGGTGTTGGGACGACCTACGTCGGCGTCGCCGGCGCCGGACCGCTGCCGCCGCTGGGTGGTTTGCTCTCGCCGGCCGTCGGCCTGTGGGCCAACGCGGTGAACGATTTGCCGGCCGAGGTCACGAGCAAGATCCCGTCGCTCGACGGCACCGTCGATGTGCGCTACGACGCGCGCAGCGTGCCGCACATCTTTGCCACCACCGACGCCGACGCGATGCGCGCGCTGGGATTCGTCACGGCGCGCGACCGCTTGTTCCAGCTCGAACTGCAGTCACGTGCCGGCGAGGGGACGCTCACCGAGTTGGTGGGCGACGTGGCATTGCCCGCCGATCAGGAAACGCGCCGGCTTGGCATGCCGCGCTCGGCGGAACGGAAGTGGCGCGACATCGGCCAGGACACGCCCAGTGGCAAGCTGCTGCTGGCGTACGCCGAGGGTGTGAACGCGTATCGCGCGTCGCTGGCGCCGGGGCAGTGGCCGGTGGAGTACAAGCTGCTCAATCGCGCCCCGCGCGAGTGGGTACCGCTGCACTCGGTGCACGTGCTCAATCGCATGGGCTACACACTCGCGCGCAGTCCCGGGGAGCTCGAACTGCTCGAAGCGCGCGCACTGGTGGGTGACGCGGCGGCGAACGCGCTGATGGAAGAAAGCTCGCCGGTGCAGGAGCCCATTCAGCCCATGAATCGCGCCGCCGCACGGCAGGCGTTGTCGGTGATTCCGGCGCCGGGGGCGCCCGACAGTCTCGCCGCGCGTCTCGTGGCGTCGCTGCGTTCCACGTCGCCGGAGATGACCCCGTTGGCGTGGCGCAAGGACATCGATCCGGCCGTCGAGCAGGCGCGCGCGTTCGCGAGCAACAACTGGGCGGTGGCGCCGTCGCGGTCCGCCAACGGCCACGCGCTGCTCGCCGGTGATCCGCACCTCGAACTCACGCTCCCCAGCATCTGGTACGAAGTGCACATCGTGGTGCCGGGCAGCTTCGAGATCGGCGGCGTGTCCATTCCCGGGCTGCCCGGTGTGCCGATCGGTTATTCGCGCGCCGTCGCGTGGAGCGCCACGAACACCGGCGCCGACGTGATGGACTTCTGGCGTGAAAAGGTGGATAACGACGCCGCGCCCACGGCGTACGAACTCGACGGCGTGATGACCACGTTCGCCGACATGCGTATCGAGACGTATCGCAATGCGCTCGGCGCCGTCATCGACGTGGACACGATCTACTACACGCATCGCGGTCCGATGCAGCGGCAGGGACGCGAGTGGCTGTCGATGCGCTGGACGGTGCTCGAGTCGGGCAAGGAGCTCGAGGGATACTTCGCGGCGTTTCATGCCACGACCGCGCCGGCGTTCCTCGATTCGATGGCCCGTTACTATCAGGCGCCGGCGCAGAACTTCATCACGGCCGACACGTCGGGCACGATCATGATCCGCTCCACGGGCCGCTATCCCGTGCGCGCGGACAGTGGACGCGGCACGCAGGTGCGCGACGGATGGCTCAGCAAGAACGACTGGATCGGTGACTGGCCCGCGACGCGTTACCCGCAGGGACGCAATCCGGCGCAGGGGTATCTGGCGTCGGCCAATCAGCAGCCGATCGATCCGCAGCAGGACGCGCTCTACCTGGGTCCCGATCCCAACTTCGAGATCTGGCGGGCGCTGCAGATCAACCGCCTGCTGCGCGCCGACAGCTCGGTCACGGTAGACGACATGCGCGCCTTCCACACCAACCCCGGCAGTGTGCGCGCCGACCTGCTGGCCCCCGCGCTGGTCGCGGCGGCCCGCGCCCGCATCACCGCCGGCGATACCGCCCGCTCGCTCACGGCGGCGGCCACGCTGCTGGGGTCGTGGGACCGCCAGTACACGCGTGACAACACCGGCGCGCGGCTCTTCGAGACCGCCATCGCTCAGACGATCGCGTTGCTGTACGACGAGTTCATCCCCGCGAAGTCGACCACGCGCGCCGTCACGCCCAGCGAGTCACGGTTGCTGCAGCTGCTCGCCGATTCGGCGAACGGATGGTGGGACGACCGGCGCACCGCCGACGTGCGCGAGGATCGCAACGTGATTCTCGCCAAGGCCCTGCGCGTGGCGTACGACACGCTGGTTGCGGAGTACGGCGACCCGGCAACCACGCCGTGGACCTGGGGACGCGTGGCGCCCGCCAAGCCCAACCACGTGCTGCGCCTCGCGGGCTTTGCCGCACCGGAGCTGCCGATTGATGGTGGACGTGGCACGCTCAATCCGTCGGTCAGCGCCAAGCGCGTGAACTACGGCGCCAGCTGGCGCATGGTGGTCGAGATGGACAAGGAGCCGCGCATCCATGCGGTGTATCCGGGCGGGCAGAGCGGGAACCCCGCGAGCACGCGTTATCTCGATCGGTATGCCACGTGGGCCAATGGTCAGCTCGACAGCGTGCGCACGCCGCGCACCGCGAAGGATCTGGCGGCGTCGGATACGCGCGCCGTGCTCACGCTCACCCGCTGAAGGGGCCGCCGACGATGTGGATGAAGCTGATCAGCGCAATCCTGCTGCAGTTCGTGGCGCAGCGCTTTCTGGGCGTGTGGGGCGCGGCCGTGGCGGGCGCGATCACGGGCGTGCTGTTCCGCGAGGGGGGCGCGATGCGCGCCGGCGCGTTCTCCGCTGCGTGCGCCGCGGCGGTGTTGTTGCTCGCCGCCGCCGAACGCGGCGTCGCCCTCACGGAATTCGCGGCCACGATTGGCCGCAACTTCTCGTTACCGGGATGGGCGGTGCTGGTGGCCACGCTGGCGCTCCCGGCGCTGCAGGCCGGCGGCTTTGCCGGCCTGATCGGTCGTGTCCTACGGAAGGAGCACGTCGCGGTGCGCTGATCGGAGCTGACGTTACTTCGAAGCCCCATCGAGCTCCGTCCACAAGCGACGGATCGCGATGGGGCTTTGCTGTTCCGCCAGAAACCACTGCGCGTACGGCCCCCAGTTCACCTGCGCAATCGCCTGCTCGACGGTAAGCCCCGCCGCCTTGAGCCGCTTCACTTCGGCCATCACGGCCACCAGCGATTCACGGAAGGTCACCAGCTCTTCACGCGACACCGCCGCGTCCTCGATGAAGCCGTGCCCCGGAATGAACCGCTCCACGTTCGTGAGAGCGAGCGCGCGGTCGATCGTGCGCACCCACTCGGCGCCGTAGGCCGAGCGCATGGCGGGGAACACGCGGTTGAGATACGCCTCACTCATGAACAGCAGCTTCTCCGACGGCACTTCCAGCATGAGATCGCCACCAGTGTGCGCACGTCCGAGAAAGCGCACCCGCACGCTGATGCCCCCCAGGTCGAGGGTCTCTGTGTCGCTGGTCATGGCGGTCTTCGGCATGACCACCGCCGGCCGATTCGCCGCCACTGCCGCCGCCGAATCCTTCTTGAGCTGCGCGAGCGAGTTGGCGTGCACCACGAACTGGATGTCCTTCGGCAGCGCACTGTTGCCCGCGGTATGATCCCCATGATCGGAGCCCACCACGTACCACTTCACCGGCAGCGGCGTGAGCGTCTTGATGCGATCGAGCATGGTCTGCGTGGCCTGCACGCTCCCCTGTCCGTCGGCCACGAGCACGCCGTTCCGCCCGATCACGATGAGGCTGACGGTGGTGAACCCGGGCTGACGGATCTCCTCGTAGCCGTAGACCTTATCACTCAGCTTTACGAAGCGAGGGAACGCGCTGAGCGGGACGCCGCGCACGGCGGGGTCGGCGGTACGCACGGGAGACTGCGCGCCGAGCCGCACCGCGGCCAGCAAGAGGAGAGGGAAGAGGAGGCGGCGCATGGGGAGGGGGCGTTGGGAGGTGAACGGCGTCGGGAGCCGAGCGGCGTCAGGATGCAACGGCGTCAGAAGGAAAACGCGTCAGGAGCCAGACGGCGTCAGAAGGAAAACGGCGTCAGGAGCCAGACGGCGTCAGAAGGAAAACGGCGTCAGGAGCCGAACGGCGTCAGAAGGAAAACGCGTCAGGAGCCAAACGGCGTCAGAAGGAAAACGCGTCAGGAGCCAGACGGCGTCAGAAGGAAAACGCGTCAGGAGCCAGACGGCGTCAGAAGGAAAACGCGTCAGGAGCCAAACGGCGTCAGAAGGAAAACGCGTCAGGATGCCAAACGGCGTCAGAAGGAAAACGCGTCAGGCCCCACGCCGTTGATCCTGACGCTCCTCTGCTAACGCCGTTAAGTCCTAACGCCGTTAAATCCTAACGCCGTAAAAATCCTAACGCCCTAAAAATCCCAACGCCGCAAAAACCCCAACGCCGTAAAAACCCTACCGCCCCCTGTATCTCCCCAGCCATTCCGTCGCCCATCCCTCGAAGCGCTCCTCGCGGATCGCCGTGCGCATCTGCGCCATGAGTTGCAGCAGAAACGTCAGGTTGTGCAGCGACAACAGGCGTTGGCCCAGCGGTTCCTCGTTCGCGTGCAGGTGCCGCAGGTACGCGCGGTCGTAGTCCGTGCAGGCGGGGCAGGGGCAGCTGTCGGTGAGCGGACGCCGGTCGGTGCGGTGGCTGCTTTTGCGGATCGACAGTTTGCCGTCTTCCGTGAACACCGTGCCGTGGCGTCCCATCTTCGTGGGGGCCACGCAGTCGAACAGGTCCATCCCGCGCCGCACCGCTTCGACCAGATCGTCGGGGAAGCCCACGCCCATCAGATAGCGCGGTTTATCGCGCGGCAGCAGCGGCGCGCACGTGTCGAAGGTGGCGTACATCAGCGGCTTCGCTTCGCCCACCGACAGGCCACCCATGGCGATGCCGGCCCAGTCGCCCGTCTGCAGGATACCTGCGATGGACGCCGTGCGCAGTGCGTCGCTCGTGCCGCCCTGCACGATCGGGAACAGCGCCTGCGGCGGTGCCGCGAGATCGCGCTCCACGTCGATCGAGTCCATCGGGGGCGCGCCGGGGGGGACGACAAACGGCGTGGCCGGCTCGCGTCCCTCGCGGCCGATGCGGTCGAACTCGATCCGGCAGCGCTCCAGCCACCGCAGGCTGCGCTCCATCGCCGCGCGCGACGCCGCCACTTCTGCGCCCCCTTCGATCAGCTCGTCGAGTTGCATGATCACATCGGCGCCCAGATTGCGCTCGATCTGCATCACGCGTTCCGGGGTGTAGTGGTGCCGTGATCCGTCCGAAATACTCTTGAACGTGACCCCTTCCTCGCGCACCTGCCGGAACTTGGCCAGCGAGAACACCTGATAGCCGCCGGAATCGGTGAGCATCGGCCCACTGAAGCGCGAGAACGCGTGCAGCCCGCCCAGCGCGCGCACCATCTGGTCGCCGGGGTTCAGGTACAGGTGATACGCGTTCGCGAGCAGCATCTGCGTGCCCATCGCGCGCATCTCGCGCATGTCGATGCCGCGCACGGCGGCGCGGGTGCCCACCGGCATGAACTCCGGCGTCTCCACCACGCCGTGCGGGGTGGTAAACCACCCCAGTCGTGCGCCCTCGCGATCGTGCGAGGCGCGGAACGCAAACCCCGGAACGCTCACGTCTGCGGCTCGCGGTCGTGCTCGGATGCGTGCTCGCGTGCCCGGGCCTGTGTCTCGTCGTCCAGCACGGCGCGGAGCGCCAACAGCACCGGGTGATCGCGCGTGTAGGCGGCGCCGTATTCGAGATTGAACAGGAAATCGAAGCCCGCCGGTGTGGCGCCCTGATTGTGTTGCAGAATCGTCTCCAGCTTGTCGAGTCCCTTGGCCAGCTTGGCCTCGGGGGTGGCGGCGGCGTCGTACTCGTCCCACAGCGCCACCAGGTCGGCCCGCACGGCGTCCGGTAACGGCTGCACCAGCTGCACCAGATCGGCGCGCTCCTGCGCCGCCTTGTGCGGCATCGTGGCCTGCAGCGCCGCCGAGATGTCGCCGCTGATCGCTTCACCCAGATCGTGTACCAGGCAGATGCGCAGCAGTTTGCCCGCGTCGATGCCGGGGAAGTGCGGAGCGAACACCATCGCCATCAGGCACAGGCGCCACGTGTGCGCGGCCACCGTCTCCTGGCCACCGTCCGACGTCCACGCCGTGCGCGTGAGGTACTTCATCGACTCGGCGGCGCGCAGGAACGCGAGCGTCCCCTGCAGCTCGGCGTCGGTCGGCGGTGCGGACCGCTCACTCATGACGATTCGGTGGACGAGGGGGAGGACGATGGCCCGTGTCCGGACACCGGGACCGGTGCATAGCGGGTGAATCGCGCCAGGGCATCGGC
>JARIEX010000131.1 GCA_031127095.1 Gemmatimonadota bacterium | reverse complement strand
CGGCCAAACGCTACACCGACGATCCCGCGTCGCTGCACGCCGCGCTCTCGGCGTGGTTCCTGGTGCCGTCGTCGCGCAATCGCATCGCCGATCCGGCCATGTGGCCGATCGATGTGGCGCCCATCGTGGACAAGGATACGGCGCGCCTGCGCTGGCGCTGCTTCGATGCCGACAAGGCGCTCACGCCGGCATCGGTGCGCGGTGATACACTGCCCTGCTTGCCGAAGGCGACACCCGCAGTGGCGCCGGCCAAGCCGGCCAACTCACCGCTCGACGTCGCGGCCGCTGAATCGCCGTGCGGCGACGAACACGCCGCCGAGATGACCATCTGCCACGCGGCCGGCACGACGTCGTTTGCGGTGGCCGACAACGAGGGCAACGCGGTGTCGGTCACGCAAACGCTCGGCACATGGGGCGGCAACTTCTACGTCACGCCGGGGCTCGGCTTCCTGAGCAACGACAAGCTCACGAGCTACGGCACCGACCCCACGCAGTACGGCTCGCGCCTCCCCTTCGCGCGTCACGGCAGCACGCTCGCGCCCACCATTGCCTACAAGAACGGCAAGCCGTTCGTCGCGGTGGGGGCCGCCGGCAACGCGTGGATCACGTCGGCGGTGTATCAGACACTGCTCGGTGTGCTCGACTACAACCTGGGGCCGCAGGCGGCACTCGAGTTGCCGCGCTATCTGCCGGGTGGCGGCGGTGGTGCCCCGGCTGCCACCGGTGCCGGTCCTGCCGCACCGGTGCCCTACACGCTGCAGCTGGAAGACGGCTTCTCACCCACGGTGATCGCGCGCCTGCGCGCCCTGGGCTACGAGCTCAGTTTCGTGTCACTCCCCGGCGAACTGCGCGAGGGCTACGGCGCGGCGGTGCGCATGGATGGCAAGACGGTCACCGCCGGTGCCGACCCGCGACGGGCCGGCGCCGCGGGTGCCATTGCCGGAACCAAGAAATAGCAGGCAGTCTACTGCTTCATGCTCGGCGCCTTCTCCTTGTTCCAGACGAACCGCTTGAGGAAAACGCCCATGCGGTCGAAGGTGTCGATCCAGTTCCGGTGCAGCATCGACTCGTGCAGGTCATCGGGCACCACGATGAGCTCGTGATACACATCGCGGGCCCGCAGCAACTGCACGAGTCCGACGGTCTGCGCGAAATCCACGTTGCGGTCGTCGTCGCCGTGCACCAGAAACACCGGTGACTTCCAGGTGTCGATGGCCCCGACGGCGCTCGACCTGAACGCGAGATTGGCCGTGTCGATCACGTTGCCGTACAGGTGCACGCCGGCGAGATCGGCGCCGGCCACGAAGATGTCGGAGTTCCGCGCCAGTGCCTGCGACGTGAGCAGGCCACCGTACGACAGTCCCCAGATCCCGACGCGCGCGGGATCGACGTCGGCGCGCTCCTGCAGATACTTCGCGCCGGCTACGACGTCCTGATACTCCGAGTTGCCGCGTCCCTGCGTGTTGGGGGCGTTGGTGAAGCTCTTGCCGTAGCCCACGCCGCTGCGGTAGTTGATGGACAGCACCACGTAGCCCTGATCGGCCAGCCACTGATTCACGGCGTACGCCCAGTGGTAGAACTGCATGTAGTGGTAGCCGGGCATCATCTGCCGACGCGGACCACCATGCACGAAGATCAGCGCGGGGCGCTTCTCCCCGGGCTTCATGTCTTTCGGCATGAACAGCGTGTTGCTGATCTCGAGGCCGTCGGCCGCTTTCGTCTTCACGATTTCCGGCACCACGTGCGACGCCGTCGGGAAACTCGCCGCGAGCGTGGGGAACACGCGCTTCGGCGCCCCACCGGCCGACGGGACGATCGCGATCGACGCCGGTGTCTTTGCATCGAAATAGATCACCGCCAGCGATGTGCCACTGGCCAGCGGCTGCGGATACGTCTCGATGCCTTCACCGCTCGACACACGGCGCGGCGTACCGCCCGACGTGGGCACGGCCCAGATATGCCGACGCTCGATATCCGTGGCGTTCGTGCTGTAGTACAGCGTGTTGCCGCCGTCCTTGGACAACGCCACCGAGGTGGCGTCTTCGATCATCCCGTCGGTGGTGGTGAGCAGCGTGGGAGTGCCTCCGCTCACGGGAATGCTGTACCAGCGATCCCATTCGTCCTTCGGCACATTCACCGGGAAGATCACGCTGCTTCCCGCCCAGGCCATGTTGTTGAGCGACGTGAACACACTGTCGCGCGGTGCGTTGCGCCACACACGCTTCGCGTCTCCGGTGGCCACATCGGCGATCATGAGTTCGAGCGTGTGGCCCGCGGCGAACGTTGCGCTGTAAAAGCCCGGTGACCGACGCAGACCGGCACGTGCCGTATCCTGACGTGCCTCGCCGCCAACACGTGCGGCCGCGGCGCCACCGCCACCGAACCCAGCGGCGCACCCTCCCGACGGATTGCCAACCACGGGAGCAGCATTCGGGTTGGCCGCGGGGCCAGCCGGATTGCCGATACTACCCGAGCCGCGCTGCTGCTGGTTGCCGAACGGCGTGCCCGGACGGCGATAGAACGCCAGTCGCTTGCTGTCGGGTGACCACGTGGGTCCGCCGTCGCAATCCACACTCGGCGCGATGTACTGCATCGTGCGTGACGCCACGTCGTACACGGCGATGAAGGCGTGATTCTCGCGATCACTCACGAAGGCGACGCGCTTGCCATCGGGCGACCACTTGGGCGATCCATTGCGGCCCCATGCCTGGATGAACGGCACGCCGCCGGTGTCGCTGGCCGTGACCGGCGCGCCGCGCATCACACGCGCGCGATAGATCTGTCCGTCGCGTGTGAAGAGCACGGTGCGCCCATCGGGTGACAGTTCCGGTGACGCGCCCTGCGCCACGCGCCACGCCGGTCCGCCGGTGGAGCGCACCGCCCAGATGGCGCGTTCGGCACCGTTCGGATCGTGCGACGGATTCGCCACCCACCCGAATCGATTGGGCGCGGAGCCCCGCACGAACACGATCAGGCTGCCGTCGTCCGACAGCTCGACGTCCGACAGATCGGTCCCGTCGTCCTTGAGAAAGCTGGTGACACGGACCGCACGGAAGTCGGGCGCCGCCGCGGTGTACACATTGCGCAGGCCGCGATCGTACACCATCCACGCAACGCGGTCCGCCTTGCGGGCCGACGCCAGCGTGAGCGGCGAGGCCGGCGACATGAACTGCTCAATGGTCGCCTTGCCGGCACCTGGGGGCTGGGCCAGCGCCGGCGATGTCAACGCGGGACTGACCAGCGCGCCGAGGGTGAGCGCCCCCCGTAGCGTGCGAGTGTGCAAACGCGCGAATGGCATGGACAGGTGGGTAGAAGGTCTACCCGAAACTACGTCCCGCCGTTGCGCCTCGCTGACATCCGTCCCACCGAGATCACGAGGCGCTGCTCCGCTTGCTGCACACGCGGCACCACTTGGACGCGCACCCGCAACGTGACACGTCCATCACCGGGCGACGTGAGTGATACCTCGGGAATCGCCTGCCGTAGCGCCGGCGGCGCCCCCGCTGGCGGCGCTTCGTCGAACGACAGCTGCACGGTGCCCTCGGGGAGCAGCGCGCGCGCCTCGACGCGGTCACCGGCGCGCACCGGCACCCGCAGCTTCTGGTCCACACGGGCCAGCACCGGCAGCAACAGCGTGACCTGCGGACAGGCCTCATCGAGCTGCAGCGGCTGGTCGGGGTAGTCGCGCACGAGCGGCACGGCCATCGCACGCGCCGCGTCGGCCTCGGGGAGCGCGGCGGCCCGTGTGGCGAGGTCGGGACCGCCGGCGGTGCCGGGACGGAGCTGCTGCATGAGACGATCCAGCTGCCGCGGATCGGGCGTCAGCGACTGCTCGATCAGCGAGTCCGGCGCGCCCACCGGAATGGGCCGCGCGGGATCGCTGGTGACCGGCAGGCGCACACTGATGCGCCGCGTACCGTCGCGACTCAGCGCTTCGAACACGTAGAAGCCGCGCACGCCGGGCACGAGATAGCGCAGGCCGGTCACGCTGTCGCCCTCCACCAACCGGATGGCCAGCGGTGGCATGAGGGTGTCGATCGGCAGCCCGAACGGGATGGCTGTGGCGGCTTCGCTGCGCGTGGCCAGATGCCCGCACAGATGCGCCGTGGGGCGATCGGACGCTCGGGTTGTGATCAGGAGCCGCAAGGCACTGTCACCCGCCGCACGCCCCTCCCAGCGCTCTCCCTGCGCCGCCAGCACGAGGGCCAGTGCTTCGGGAACGGAAGGCGGCGATGCCGGGCGCACCAGCGAGGCCGCGGGACGGTCGCGACAGGCCAGCAGGAGGGCGCCGGCGACCAGCGAACGGGTGAGCACACGGGCAGCGGTCATGCGCGCAAGAAACCGGATCGGGGGGCGAAATACCAGAGAGGCCGGACGCGTGTGCGTCCGGCCTCTCTGTGTTCATCAGAACGGCAGATCCCGCAGGATCACGGCGGGGTCGGGCTGTTGGCAGTACCCGTGCCGCCGAACGTGTAGAACTCCTGGTTCTTCACGGCGAGTTCCTTGGCCGGCACCGGCATTTCACGCGGCGTGCCCACGAGGAGCCCGCCGGTGACGCGACGACGCTGGTAGAACGGCGCGGCGCCGAGTCCGAGCAGTTCGACTTCCTGCTCGTAAATCAGCTTCTGCAGCAGCGAGGCCTGCCCTTCGCCGGCCGTAGCCGCCGAGAGGCCGCCGCGGTCTACGCGGGTGTTGTTGATCAGGTTCGCGGCCGTGGTGAGGTTGCCACCCGAGCGACGCAGTTCGGCCTCGGCCCACACCAGGTCGTTCTGGTGACGGGTGATGACCGGCGCCACACCGAATCCGCCGTAGATCGCGTTCGGCGACTGCTCGCCGGAGCGATCGTAGCGCACGTGCCCGATGTTGGACTGGTGGTACATGCCACGATCCGGGCGGAAGATCTCCTCCGTGGAGTAGACGAAGTCCGTCCCTGCCCGGGCCGTGCGGGGCACGACGCCGAAGTAGCCGGCGAAGTCCTCGTCATCGGGACCGAAGGAGCCGTCACCGAGACGCTTGTCGGCCGAGTTCGGACGGGCATTGCCACCCGCCGGGTACGGCGTCTTCTGCGAGACCGGATCGAGCAGGTTCGCCACGCGCGTGCTCACGCGGCCGCCGTCAAAGGCGTTGAACCAGTACAGGATTTCGTGGCACCACGAGCTGCAGCCGTCGCCGGTGAAGTTGAAATCGAACTTCGATCCCGACGAGATGCCGCCGGCGGCGAGCGCCGACACGGCCGCCCAATCCACCGCCGCATTCTCTTCCGGCGTGCGCGGATAGTACGCGAGAGTCATCGCGGACATCGTGCGCGCCAGCTGGGCGATCTGCGCGCTGGTGTACGACGTGCCGTTGGTCCAGCCGGTGGGCGTGCTGAACGAATTGGCGGCCGCGAGGGTCGCCGCGTTGGCGAAGGCCGCGACGGCCGCATCACGCACCTGCTTGCGCGTCTGGTACTGCAGCGTCGTGAGGTCCGTGTTCTCGTCGATCACGTACCCCTTGTCATAGTTCAGCGCGATCCCCGAGAGGGCCGCCCCACGCATCAACTGCGCGATGGTTTCGGCCCGCTTGGTGTTGGCGGCGTTCGTGATGACGAGGTTGTTCTTCCGGATGGCCGTGAGCACGTCAACGGCGGACGACAGGGTGGAGTAGTACCCCTGCCAGTAGCCGATGATCGTGGTACGGCCGGCCGACGCCAGATCGTTCTGGTAGGCACGCGTGTTGCGCGTGCCGTCCGCGTCGATCGACGAGTAGAAGTTCATGTTGTAGTTGTTCCACGAGGCCGAGTAGCTGCGGGCCATCGTGTTGAGCGGACCGCCGCCTTCCATGCCGTCGTACGTGTTGAACCACGACCGCAGCGTGCCGCCGGCCACGGCTTCGATGGCCGCCGGATCCGCGAGTGCACGGGTGGCATCGGGCGCGTTCGGATTTTCGACATCGAGCGAGTTGCAGCCGACCAGGAGCAGTGCCCCCATGCCGACCGCGAGGGTGCGAGTACGCATGAATTCAATACCTCGGTTGGCGGCGCTCACAGTCCGAGCTCCAGCATGAACGTGAACGTCTTGAAGATAGGATACGTGAAGTAGTCCACGCGGTACGCGAACGGGTTGGACCCGCCGCCGGACACGTCCGGATCGTAGCCAGAGTACTTGGTGGAGGTGAACAGGTTACGGCCGACCACGCCGAGGCGGGCCGAGCGTCCCTCACCGATGCCGAAGCGCTTCACGATCGCCGACGGGATTTCGTAGTTCACGGCGAGCTCGCGGAGACGCACGTAGCTGCCGTTCTCGACGAAGTAGTCGTTGGCGTCGAAGTTGTTGTAGAACGTGGCGTAATACGTGGTCGGCTTCTTCTCGACGTCCGGCTTGCCGCGCTGGTCGAAGGCGGGGTCGCGCTGGTCGAAGAACGGCCACTGACGCGTGTAGTTGTAGATGTCGCCGCCCTGCACCCAGTTCACGACGGCCGTGACCGAGAACTTCTTCCAGTTCATCTGGCTGTTGAAGCTCAGATTGAAGTCGGGGTTCACGTCGCCGATCTGGAAGAGCGTGTTGCCCGTGGCATCGGCGTACTTGAGCGGACGCTCGGCACCCGTGCGCCACGCCGACTTGGCCACATAGTAGCCTTCTTCATTCTGGACATAGTCGGCCGCCGTGCCGCTGAGACGCTTGTTGGCGATCATCTCAGAGACCTGCTCGGCCGAGCGGAGCCAGCGGCTGCCGTACACGATGCCGAACGGCTGGCCGGCGGCCAGACGGAAGATCGTGGTGTTGGCCACCGGTCCGACCAGGTACGGCGGGACGTCGAGGCTGCGCACGATCTGGCGCGTGCGGTCACCGGCCACGTTCACGCGCCACAGGAAATCCTTCTTGCTGGCCAGCACCGCGCCGAGCAGGACTTCATGCGTCTTGCCGCCGAGCGAGCCGGCGTTGAGCCACTGCGACTGGAAGCCCGTGGCGGCCGACACCGGCACGTTCAGGATCTGGTCGTCGGTGATCTTGCTGGAGTAGCTGTATTCGAACGTGAAGTTCTTGAGGAAGTTCACGTTGAAGCCGGCTTCGATTTCACGCGAGAACGCCGGACGCAGATCCGGGTTGCCGAGCGTGATCTTGACCGGGCTGCCACCCTGAATGGCGAACTGTTCGTACTGCGCATCGAACACCGGGCGGAGACCCGCCTCGCCGTAGGACATGCGGAGCTTGAACTCATCGACGCCGGGGAGCTTGAAATCTTCCGACACGCGATAGGCGCCCGAGAGACGCTTGAAGAGCTTCGAGCGCTGATCGGCGCCGAACAGCGAGGACTCGTCGCGACGAATGAGACCGTCGACGATGATCTTGTCCTTGATGTCGAACGTGGTGATCGCGAAGAAGTTCTGGTTGCGGATCGGCTGCGTGTACGAGCCCGGGATGATCGGGCTCTCGGGATCGCGCGAGGCGGCCGAGAACTCGGTCACGCGCGGCACCGTGAGGGACGACGCGAAGACGCTCGTGCCGGTGTTGTTCTGGTCTTCGTACACCCACGCCAGCTTGGTCGTGTTGGTGAACCACGACGTGGACTTCACGGCCGTGAGCGTGCTGCCCAGGTTGTAGGCCTTGGTCTGGTCGATGCTGCTGGAGATGTTGCCCTTGTTGACCGTGCCCGTGGAGCCGATGTAGCCAAGCGGGGTGTACGAGCGGAACTCGCGCGAGCCGCGGTCGAAGTTGGTGTTGGCTTCGGCCGTGAGCCACTGGAACGGGCGGTAGCGCACCTTGAGGGTGCCCGTGAAGCGGTTCCGGTCGCTCATGTTCTGGATGTTCGACCAGTTATACAGCGGGTTGCTCACGTTGCCCGAGGCCGGCGTCTGACGGATCGCGGCCTTGTAGGGCGTGCCGTTCGGGTTCTTCTCGAGCAGGTCGATGTTCGGCTCCAGGAAGCGGAGGCCGAAGAACGCGTCGCCCGAGCTGTCGTCGGCCTGGTCAGCCTTGGACTGGCCGTAGAAGGCGCCCGTCTGCAGGTCGAGCTTGGGGTGCAGTTCGAGGTCGAGGTTCATGCGGAAGTTCTGGCGGTTGTAACCGCTCAGCAGATTCGCGATACCCTGATCCTTGGTGTTCTGGAACGAGGCGTTGAAGTTCGAGCGCTCGTTGCGCTGTCCGACGGAGACGTAGTTCGTCATGAACTGCCCCGAGCGGAACACATCGCCGAGCTGGTCGAAGACCTTCGGATACGAATTGTCGGAGATCTTGTCGTCTTCCTGGATGCGGTTGCCGTTGGCATCCCGCGCGAACTCGCCCGTCGCCGTGACCTTGTACGGGTGCGACAGGTTGTTCGGGACCGTCTTGCGGAGGTCGTTGCTGCCGTACTCGTTGCGCACGGTCACGCTGGTCTGCCCCGCGGCGAGCGCGGCGCCACGCTTCGTGAAGATCTGCACGACGCCGTTGGCGGCGTCGGAGCCGTAGAGCGAGCTCGCGGCGGCACCCTTGATGACTTCGATGCGCTCGATGTCTTCCGAGTTGATGTCGGCGAGCGACAGGCGCGAGATCGTGCCATCGACGATGATGAGCGGATCCTGGCTGCCCGTGAGCGACGTGGGACCACGGAGACGGATGCGCGGCGCCGAGCCGGGCTCACCGTTCACCGCCGTGACACTCGCACCGGCCACGCGGCCGCTCAGCGCGCCGAGCGGCGAGGAGGCGGGCGCTTCCTTGATCTGCGCGTTGTCGACTGCGGCCACCGCGAAGGTGGTCTTCTTCTGCGACGTCGCTTCCGAGACACCCGTCGTCACGACGGTCTCGAGATTGAGCACGTCCTTTTCGAGCTCGAAGTTCTGCTCACTGCGTCCGGCGGCCAATGTGATCGAGCGGCGGATCGGCCGGTAGCCAATGCTGCGGGCGAGCAGACTGACGGGCTTGCTCGCGCGCGACGGATCGACGGTGAACGAGTAGCGCCCCTGCTGGTCGGTGACGGCACCGGCCGCGAGTTCGACAATGCCAATCTGCGTGCCGCCGAGCGGTTGCCCGTTCGACGTCACCCGACCGGTGATCGTCATTGAAGCCTGCGCCTGAGCGGCGACGGGCTTCAGGAGGAACAGCAGTGAGGCGGCAGCGAGCAGCCGCCGCGTAACGTGTTGCATTCGAGCTCCTGTCCTGAGGATTTCGTCCCTGCGTGGTGCGGCCTGACGGTTCGGCAAGCCGTTTGGAACCTTTCGGGAAATTAACCTCGTCTGTGTGGTCCGCGTCACACCCCCGTGGCACGATCGTGACCGACCGGGGTACAATGCAGGGTGCGCCGCACTCTTTTATGAGGAAAGCTTCATGTTTGCGTGCTTTGCAGGACGTTGGAGTGCCGATCCCAGCCGTGG
>JARIEX010000130.1 GCA_031127095.1 Gemmatimonadota bacterium | reverse complement strand
GCGCGCTCACGAACGCGCTCACGGGCGCGCCGAGTCCCGTAAGGTCATGAGACGTCGGGCGATGTAGCGGAGGCTGAGCCGGCCATGCTGCCGACGGGCGTGCGCGGCCCACGAGCGCCCACGCAGCGCCCGGATGGCATCGGCGAGCTCCCGCGGAAACCGGTCCAGTGCCAGCGACTCGTACTCCACCCGTAGGGTAAAGGGGTTGGACACCTTCGCGAGCGCACGCACGGCGCTGGTCACATCGGCCACCGTGCCGCGAAAGGTCGCGAAGTGCTGGAGCTGATCGTGCGCCAGCAACGTCAACTGGGTGCGGATACACTTTTCGCAGTGGCCGCAGTTCAGCGCCGCCGCGCGATGTTCCCAGCACACGCGCAGATGTCGGCGGACCAGCGGCTCACCGGCGATGGCGAGCAGCTTCTCCGACCGCCGGTGCGTCGCCCCCTCGAACAGTATGGCCAGTCGATCGGACGACCACAGCGGATCGAGCCGGAAGTGGGACCCGTAGCCGCCCTTGTCATCAGCGTACGCATCAGACGACGACACGACGAGGTGACTCAGGTGCGTCCGCAGGGTGTGCCCCACCGCCGCCATGGCTCCACCGTGCGTGAGATCCCACGAGACCGACCGGAAGAGGGCGTGGTCACGAATGTTCGTCGCCACGCGAATCGCCCGCACACCGAGCGCGTCCGCCACCTCACGGACAGCCGCGTACGCAGCATCGCGGCGTGCGACGTCGGCCAGCGGGATATCGAAACCATCCACGAACACCAGCGCGTCGGGGGCGACGGTGCCGCGCAGCAACGAGTAGAACGAGTCGACACCACCGGAAAACATCAATCCCGTGCCCCGCCGCGTGGGGGCGAGCCCCCCGCTGCGCGGCGGTTTCTCGCTGGCCGGCTCGATGGGAAAGGGACCGCGTGCCCCCCACCACTCGCGCAGCAGCGTAGCCACGTGCGGCAGGTTGCTGCGCAGCGGCTCGGACACCGCCCCGTCCAGCACGAGGGTGCCGCCATGAGTCCAGACGGGAAACAGAAACGCCGCGACGATCGCGTCCATCGGGAGCTCGAGCGCCACGTCCGCGGCAAACCACACCGCCTCGCCGCCGACCAGCGCCTCGACGCGCTCCGGCGACGTGCGGGGGCCACGTATCACGGCGACCATCTCCCGCGCGGCCGTCCCGTCAGAGACGGAGATCACGCGGTGTCCGGCACCGGCGACGCCGACCGCGCGTCCCGCGCCAGTATCGTCGCCACGCTCATGTCGGCCGTCACGTTGAGCACGGTCATGAAGATGTCGGGGATCGTGTTCGCGGCATCGAGGAGCATGGCCCCCTCGATGGGGACGCCAAACGCCACGAGCAACGGCAGCGTGGACGGGGCGCCACCGCCGCCGGGAATGCCGGCCACACTGAAGCTGAACACCACCGTGGCCAGCAGATACATCCCGATCTGCTCCACGCCGAGCGGGACCGCGAAGACGTGCGACAGTAACAGGAGCTGGAAGAGCAGATAGATCGGCTGATTCAGCTTGAAGGTGGACACCGCCAGCGTCAGGGAGAAGCCGGCACTCGAGGCGGGGAGCGCGAGATGATCCTTCGCCCCGTGCATGAGCGCGGGCAGCGAGGCCAGCGACGATTGCGTACCGGCCGCCACGAGTTGCGCCGGTGCCACGCCGCGCGCAAAGCGGCGCATCGACACGCGCGCAACGAGCGCCGTCACGGGGTACAGCAGCACCGTGCACATCAGCATCAGCGCCGACAAACCCACGATGTACACGCCCAGCACCTGCAGCGCCCCCGTGCCGGTTTGGAGCATGACGCCAAGCATCAGCACGAACACACCGACGGGTGTTGCCAGCAGGATCCAGTGCACCAGCGTCATCATGGCGGCGGCGAGCGCCTGAATCGGCCGCGCCAGCGCTTCGCGGGAGTCCTGCGGCAGCCGCGCGGCAGCGAGGCCGAAGAGCACCGTGAACACGAGCAATTGCAGAACACTGCCCCGGGCGGCGGCCTCGAACGGATTGCGCGGCACGAGCGACTTGAACCAGTCGGCGAACGTCACCGGCGTGGCCGCGAGGGCCGCCGGCGCGCCCGGTATCACGGGCTCCACCCGCCACCCCGCGAGCAACTCACTGCCGGGCGGCAACCAGGTGATCAGCTGGGTCGTGACGATGACGGACAGCAGACCACCCACGGTGAGAAACGCCACGAACAGCAGCACCGCCCCGCGACCGATCCGACCGATCGACGGCTCCGCGTCCACGCGGACCAACGTGGAGAGCAGCTGCGTGATCAGCAACGGGAGTACGGCCATCTGCAACGCGTTGACCCACAACGCCCCGAGCGGCGACAGGAACTCCGACGCGCGCGGCAGCCATGCCCACGCGAAGCGATGGCCCGCGAGTCCCAGCGTCGCGCCAAGCAGCAACGCCAGCAGCGACCAGTGTCGCAGCGTGAGACGCCCCCCCAATGGGCGCGCGGTGATCGACATTACCGCGCCCCCGCGAACAGGCGCGACATCCGGTTCCGCACCCGGCCAACAACATGGCCGCTTCGCCGGCGCCGGTCGTGCTCGGCGACCGACCGTCGGATCAGCGCCTGGACGGCATCAGCGACGGCGCGGGGCAGCCGCGCCGCATCGAGTGCCCGGTACGACAGCTCGAGGGTGACTGGGTTGTACACGAAGGGCAGCGCCTCCACGGCAGCGGTCAGGTCGGCCACAGACAGATCAAAGGTCCGGAAGTGATGCAGTTGCTCCCGCTCGAGCAGGAGCAGTTGCGTGCGGAGGCACTTCTCGCACACGCCGCAGTTGAGTCCCGTGCCACGATGCTCCCAGCACACCCGCAGATGCGCACGCACCAGCGGTTCGCCGGCAATTGCCACCAGCTTTTCCGATCGTCGGTGCGTGGCTCCGACATGCAGCACACCGAGCTGCTCCGACGACCAGAGCGTATCGAGCCGCACGTGCGAGCCCCAAGGCGTGGCGATCTCGCGAAAACTCGGCGTCGAGGAAACGATGATGTGACTGATCTCGCCGCGCAGCGCATGACCGATCGCCGCCAGCGCGCCACCGTGGGTCTGTTCCCAGGAGAGCGACGCGAACAGCGGATGGGTGCGCACGTTCGTGGTGACGCGGATCGTGCGCACGCCGACGGTATCGGCCACGCGTCGAACGAGGGCGTACGCCGCATCACGGCGGGCGACATCGTGCAGTGACACATCGAAGCCGTCCACGAATACGAGGGCGTCGGGCGCCACCGGACCACGCAGCAACGAGAACAACGAATCGACGCCCCCGGAGAACAGCAGCGCGCTCCGGCGCAGCGCCGGCGAGAGGAACCCGCCGGTGGACGCGGGAGTCCCGACGGGCTCAACGGGCAGTGCGCCCTGCCACCCCCACCACTCGCGCACGATGTCCGCGACGTAGGGCAATTGGCTGCGGAGCCGTTCCGACAACGCACCGTCGAGCACGAGTGGCGCCCCGTGACGCAGCGCCGGAATGAAGAATGCCGACACAATCGCATCCATCGGCAGGTCAACCTCCGCATCCGCCTCGAGCCAGACCGGCGCTCCCGCAATCAACGCCTCGGCACGCCCGGGGGCGCCCCGGCGAAGCGATGTCACCGCAATGGTCATATCCGAAAACCAAGAGCGCCCTAGCAATCCTCGCAAGGGGACCCGACAGGGCGAGCCGGCCGCGTCGCCCACGGCCACCCGCCATCAGCGCAGAAGATCCTGCCGCGGCGGCACCCACGGCGGAATCCACTTGCCCGTTATGGCACAGCCCGCCGACGACGGCGCGACCTCTACCTCGGCAAAGCCACCGCCCGTACCAAAGCGCGCATCGACCAGCCGCAGCGTACCGTCTGGCACCATCGCCCATGCCGGCGTTCGCATGAAGCGCAGCGCCGCCGCAAAGTCACAGCGCGTGGCCGCCAGTCGCGCGAACTCCGCGCGCGAGACGCTCCAGGTCTCACCCCACACCACGGCCTCCGGCGCCGGCCGCGCCGAACCGGACGGCAGCACACGGGACACCCCCGGCAGCGCACCCAACGAATTGCGCTCACCGCCCCGCCGGTCGGCGGCGCACGCCACGGCACTATGGAGGCGGCGCCAGGGCGACACCGTCGCGGTGCGCACGCGATACTCCGTGGTGGTGGCGGTCACGACCAACGCGGCGAAGCAGCGCGGGTCGGCCGCCGCCGGCGTGAGCACCACATCGCGCAACGAACCGTCCGACACCGTGGCCCGCACCGCGGCACGTGCCTGCGCCGATGCGACAAAGAACACCGTGGTCACGGCCACCCACGCCAGCAGTCCGGTCCACGGACGCCATTCGGCCGGGAGTGCGCGCTGGGCGAGCAACCAGCACGCCGCCGCCGTGGTTACCGCCACCGCCACGGGCGTGGCCACCTCACCGGCCAGCCAGCAGAGCGCGAGGATGCCAGCCAGTGCCAGCAGCAGCAGCACCCGACCAAACAGCCGTCGCGGCCCCCAGAGCAGCGGTGGAATCGCGACCACCATGAGCCACGGCTCGACGATGAACACCGCGTCGCCGAAGTACCACCGGTTATCAAACGGCCAGAACGGATGCACGCCGTAGCTGTTGGTGTAGTCCAGCAGCAGGTGCGACAGCGTACCCACCACCGCCAGCCCCAACAGCGCCCGCGACCCCTCCCGTGCCACCCGCGCCGACGTGGCGTCGGCACGCTCGCGACCGGCGAGCCCGCGCTGCCACCACCAGCGCGTGATCCACCACAACGCCAGCGCGCTCACCAACGCCCACACCACCGTGTGCGTGTGCCCGCGATGGTGCAGCAGGTAGCCGAGCTTCCCCATCGCCACCATCGGCCCCGAATACACGAGGTCGGCGTCGGGAAACTCGGCCGCCGCGATGCCCAGCACCACGGCCGCGCGGCGAAAGCGCACGAGCGACGGCGCTTCGGTCCCTGACGGGGAGGCGCGACCGATGCGACGCTGAACAAACGAGACGGTGGCGTCGGCCATAAGCAGGCCGGCCAGTGCGTGTGTGACGTTATCCACGCGTGCTACTTGAGGGCGGACCCCGCCCCTGTCAACCGAGTGGCGGCAGCGGTCTGTCGCGAGGGCAACATAAAACCGCCCGGCTACGTGGTGGCCGGGCGGTTTGATTCCAGCGGTCAGCGGTGCTGTCGACGGTCAGACCGCTCGACGGCGACACCGGACAAATACGCCGGCAAGGCCAGCAGCGAGCAACACGACGGTGCTCGGTTCCGGCACCACAGCCACCGAGCCCGTGAACTGCGCGTCATCGAGGGTGAAGTTGTTGCCGCCGCCACCGGTCACGACCACGCGTACCATGTTCGCGGCGTCGATGCGGATCAGTTCGTTGTCGGGATTTCCCGAGCCGCCGCTGTTCATGCTAAACGCGCCGAGGCTCGTTGCCAGAAGATTGTTGCCAGCGTCGTAGCCCTGCAGCGTGAGCCCATCGTTGTACGTGAAGTGGCCCTGGAAGTACGCAATCGGCGCTCCGAAAAGGAGCTCCATCGGTCCGACTGGGTTGTACACCAGATTGACGCCTGACTTGGGCGGGAAGGGCGGATTGAGCCCGGCGCCCTGCGTCAGAATCGTCGCACCCTGAAAATTGACGCCCAAGTACTGGTTGCTCAGGACCGTGAACGGTGCAAACCCTTCAAACGTGAGGGTTTGCTGCGCGGACGCGGCGGCGGGCATGACTCCGATGACAGCCGCAAGCAATAGAGTTCTTGCGATATACATGAAGTGACTCGTGGTGAGGATTGGACGAGATTTTCCAACGGACGTCGAACGCGCCCCTAGCATAATTGGCGCCTTGGCAGCAACAACACGTAGGATGATTCAGGGCAGAAATTTATGAACCTAGCCGCCCTGCAGTGTGTTGCGATCACGCGACATAACGTCACGAACACGCAACACCGATCTGTCATGTTGGCGGAATCGCTCCGTCGCTCGCAAGAGCGACGGGCGCCCAGTGTACCGTGGACAGTGTTCACCATGGTGCACCGCTTTGTAAACCGTGAGGCGACTCGGGCGGGAGGACTGCACCGCGCCCAGCTGATCGTCTCGCTTGCCACTTTGCTTCTCGCAGGGGGCTCGCCATGAGCGAACGGTTGCTGCCACGCGCCGCGATATCGCCATGGTCAGAGCGGGACGCCCATGGACGGGCTTACGGTAATCGGGTGGGTCGGTACACAGTGACCGGCGATCCTTCGGCCACGAACATCGAGCGCGGCGGCTCCGACAACGGAGCCTCGAACGCCGCGCCGTACAGGCCGCGCACATCGGCGTCGAACGACGGGTCGGACGCAGGCCAGACCCGCCACGAGGGATGCGCGACCTGATACTCCACCGTACTGCCATCCCGCTGCGGTGTGTAGCCCCAATAGTGCTCGGCGATGAACTCCGACTCCGAGCCGGGCACCAACGGCTGCGGTGTACCCACCGCGGTCGCGCTCGCCTGTTGGTGCTGCGTGTTACCGAACCAGCCGTACATCAAGCGACCGGGCGACGACAGGAGCCTGGGCGGCACGCGGCTGTGCATCGGCACCGCCAGGTACGGCTCGTTGTAGCAGAGCCGCGCGGTCCACGCGATCGCCGCGCGGGGCACGAGTTCGCGCACGAACACGACACCGCGCCGGGCCGACCCATCGGGCATCGGGCGCCTCACGTAGAAGCGCAGATTCACTTCGTCGAAATCGCGGTGAAACGGCACCGGCACGCCAAGCACGCGGGTGTTCAGGAAGCGGAATCCCACAATGCTGGCTAGCGCGCGCCCCTCGAACAGGTCGAGCACGGTGTGCTTGGGCACGAGCGGTTCGAGCACGGCCGAGGGGATCTCGTAGTTCAGCATCACGAGATACCGCCATTCAGCGGTGAGGAACGGGCGACGGGCGACTTGATCGGGTGTGGTCACACCAAATCAACCCATCGCGCACCACGGCGTTCCCACGGCGAAGGCGCGAGACGACGCTACTTGTAGATCGAGAAGGTCGTGCCGTTGCTGTTGATGGTCGCGTCGTGATTCTGCACCGCGAGATACTGCACACCGGCTTTCGTGACGCCGGTCACGGTGAACGTGATCGACGTTTTCCCGTTGCTGAGGCCCGTGCGCGTGAGGGTGCAGGTGCCAACGCTGGTCGTGGTGCAGGTGCCACTCCCCGATGCCGCCCCGCTCCACGACACGGCGACGACCGCGCCGGCCACCCGCGCTTCCTGACGATCGTGGATCGTGACCGTGAGTGAGGCCGTCCAGCTTTTGCTCATCGCCGTACGCACACCCTCGAGATCGCCCACATGCATGGCGGGCGCCTGCCCGAAGGTCGCGTTCACCAGCTTGGCCGAGGACATACTCACAAGGCAGCCGCCGGTGCCGGTACACGCCCCGCTCCAGCCGGTGAACACGCTCCCCGACGCCGCCTTGGCGGTCACGGACACCGAGGTGCCGGCCGCGAACAGCTCCGCACAATCATTGCCGGCCACCGCGCAGTTCACCCCCGTGGCCGTCACGCTGCCACTGCCGGTGCCTGCCAACGCGGCCGCCAGCACATAGCTGTTCGCCGGCAGCGCATTCATGCCGGTCACCACCAGACTGTTGAGAAGCCGGTTGGGCGTGTCGATGGGCGCACCGGTCACGACATTCGGCGTGGCCGCCGCATTGATGGCGGCGTTGACCGTGGCCGGCGACGCCGTGGGATTGGCCGACAGGAAGAGGGCCGCCACACCGGCCGCGTGCGGTGCCGCCATTGAGGTGCCCGACAGGGCCGTGAAACTCTGATCGCCAGTGAACGACGCCGACCAGACATCGTCACCGGGGGCGAAGAGGTCCACGCACGGCCCGGTGTTCGACGACGCCGAACGCACGTCGTTGCGCCCGACCGAGGCAACGGTGAGTGC
Organism: Gemmatimonadota bacterium; assembly: GCA_031127095.1. Lineage (GTDB taxonomy): Bacteria > Gemmatimonadota > Gemmatimonadetes > Gemmatimonadales > Gemmatimonadaceae > Gemmatimonas. The sequence continues at coordinate 1,419 of JARIEX010000130.1, read as the reverse complement.
GCCTGTCGCTGCGGCCGGCGTGGTGAGGCACGCATCCACCCCATCGTTGCCGGCGGCGACCACCCACACCACGCCCGCCGCCACCGAGTTCTCCACCGCCGTGATCGCCGACTGCAGCACCTCCACGGAGCCGAGTGACAGGTTCCCCACCATCGGCATGGCGGGGGTGGCTTGCTTCCGTCGCGTGACGCTATCGATGGCGGCGATCACCGCCGACCAGGTACCCGTTCCGGAGCAATCGAGCACGCGGGCGCTATACACCGTGGTGCGCCGCGCCACGCCCACGGTAGCACCAGCCACGGTGCCCGCCACGTGGGTGCCGTGTCCGTTGCAATCATCGGCCACGGCATCATTGCTCACGTAGTCGTACAGACTGCGCGCGCGCGTACCGAACTCGAGGTGCGTGAGTCGCACACCGGTGTCGAGAATGTGGACTTCGACGCCATCCCCCTCAGCCTCGTAGCCATAGAGATAATCGGCCGTGTGCGACGCGCGCTGGTCGATGCGATCGAGCGCCCACTGATTCGGGTTGACCACACGCGCCCCGGACGCCGATGCGAACACCGGCACATCCGGTTCGATGAAAGCCACGTCAGGTCGCTGACGCCATGCGTCGCGTTGTGCGTCGGACATCGTGGCGGCGAATCCCTTGAGCGCGCTGCTATAGGTGAACCGCGCCGACCGCCCGGACTGCCGCGACCACTCGGCGGTCACCGCACTCACATCGCGCGCATCGGGTTGCAGCACCACGATGTACGACTGCTCCCGCGCCGTCGACGCGGAAAACGCCGCGCGGTGGCTGTCGCTGGAGGTGACGGCGTCCGAACGACATCCAACGGACAGCATCGTCATGAAGATCAGCAGAGCACGTTTCATTAAATTCGATCATGCGCGACGGAGGCGCCGACCGAAAGCAGTTGCACGATACGTGAACGGAATAAAATCGTGATCGACAGATCATGAATAAACACACATCCCCGCATCGAACAGCGTCGACGCGGGGATGCATGTAGAGTGAACTGGAATATGGTGCGCGGCTTACATCGCCGTCTTCACCGTGTTACCGAGCGTGAAGCGCGCCAGCCATTCGTACTCGCGCTTCATGCGGTCCATCTGGTGATAGTACTCGGTGAAGCCGTGGCCTTCGCGCGGATAGAACACCAGCTCCGTGGTCTTGCCGCGATCCTTGAGCGCGCGGTAGAACTCCATCGGCTGGCCGATCGGTACCCGCTCGTCGTTCCCGCCGTGCAGGATCAGCAGCGGTGTGGTGACCTTATCGCTGTAGCTGATCCCCGAGCGCTCGAGGTACTTCCGGATGCTTGGATTGATGATCGATCCGTCGTACTGCGGATCGCCGAAGAAGGTGTTGATGTAGCCCGGGATATCCGTGGTGCCCGCCATGGACAGCAGCGACGGCAG
>JARIEX010000129.1 GCA_031127095.1 Gemmatimonadota bacterium | reverse complement strand
GACTGGACGTTTCGCCTCATCACCGAGCCAGCCGACTGGACCGCCGGCTGGTCAGACGTGCTCTCGATCGAAGCCCGCAGCTGGAAGCACACTCAGCGGACATCGATCGCGAACGAACCGGGAACGTCCACGATGTACGGGGGCGTCGGTGCGCGAGCAGCGGCAGCCGGGATGCTCCGGCTTCACATCGCGATGCATCGGGGGGTTCCCGTCGCGCACGTGCTCGGCGTGGTGTCGCGCGGCACCTTCTACCTCCTGAAGCATTCGTTTGCTGAGGAATACAAACCGTCTTCGGCCGGCACAGTCCTGATGTGGTACGCCATGGCCGACGCCGCCGCAAACGGTTGGCAGCGCTTTGATTTTCTTGGCGATGCTATGGAGTGGAAAGTCGAACTGTCCACGTCGTTGCCCGAATACCATTCGAGTACGGTGTTCCCTGCTTCCGAGGTGCAATGTCTCGTCTGCCGAGTTCAGGAGCGGACACTGAAGCCGCTGGCTCGACGCTTCGGGCTGGCGCAGTTGCTTCGCCCGCTGCGCCGCGTGGTTGGTTAGCCAATGCGCCTGCTCCAGCTGATCGAGACCGGCGGCCCGGGTGGGGCTGAAACAGTCTTTGTCGAGCTCTCGGTCGGCTTGCGAGAGCGCGGCCATGACGTACGGTGCCTTGTGGGACCGGGCGACTGGCTGCCGTCGGAGGCGCAACGCCGAGGGCTGCCGACCGAGATCTTACGCACGTCCGGATCATTTGACGGTGCGCTGCTGCGTGCGCTCGTGCGACGCATTCGCGTCGATGACATTGATCTGGTGCATGCGCACCTTTTCGAGGGTGCGATGTACGCCGCCCTCGCGGCGCGGGTGGCCGGCGTACCCTGCGTTGCGACGCTGCACGGGCAAGTTGATCTGGCTCGCAGTGGACCGCGCGCATGGATCAAGCAGCAACTGTTTGGACGCGCCGTTACCCGTGTGATCACTGTCTCGGAATCACTCCGGCAAACGGTACGGGTTCAGCTTCCTACGCCCGACAATCGATTTCGCGTGATCCCCAATGGCGTTGCGAGACGCGGGGGATTGCCCGCAGGCTCGACCGGGAGCCGCCGGAAGACCCCATCCTTTTCGGGGCCAGCACGACTCGTGGCCATTGGCAACATCCGTCGACCCAAAGACTATCCCCTACTCCTCGACGCGGTCGCGCGTTTGCGCCATCCCGGTGGGGTGCATCTCGACGTGATCGGGCAACCGGACAGCGAGGGGCTCTTCCCCGCGCTCGGTCGCCAAGCCGCTGCCCTCGGCATCTCCGAGCGCGTGACCTTTCACGGCTTTGTCCCCGATCCCACGGCGCTGTTGATGCAAGCGGACTGCTTCGTGCTGTCGTCGTCAGAAGAGGGGTTCTCGCTGGCCACGATCGAAGCGATGCTCTCGGGGGTTCCCGTCGTGGCCACCCGCAGCGGTGGGCCAGAGGAGATCCTGCGTGATGAGGTCACGGGGTTGCTGGTGCCAATCCGTCATGCCGATGCGCTGGCTGGTGCGATTCAACGGGTTCTTGACGATCCGGCTCTGGCAGAGCGGCTCGTGGGGGCTGCTTATCGCGCGGCAACGGACCGATACAGCGTCCGCACGATGGTGGACGCCTATTTGCAGATGTACGGGGAGCTCCTAGTCAGTGACTGATGTTGCGGAGCGCCTCGACAATCGCCCACCGATCAGAGTCGGTCGCCAAAGCGTGGGTGGGCAGCGTATGCAACGTCTGCGCCAGCGCAGACGCACCAGGTAGCGGCTCGACGGGGCCCTCGATATGCGCGGCCAGTTCTGGGTAGGCGGCAAGAGTGCGGGGGTACGATCGTGCGACGCCGAACCGCGCTAAACGCTTCGCGTGTTCACGCGCTATGCGGACGGGGAAGCGCAAGGCACCCGACGTTCCGGCGGGCAGAATCGGCGACAACATCAGCTGTGGTCGGCTGTCCAACTGCTCGCAGTACCACGCCTCGATACGTTGCCGCTCGGCGAGTACTCGGGGCTCGGCCTCCAGGGCTGCTGCCAACAGCGCGAGATTAGCAGCGGAGGGTCCGGCGACGGGGGAGGGCTCGTGGTACCGTGTTTCCCCAATGTGCAATGCTGGAATCGCCGCCAGCCCCCAATATGTGGCAGGGTGCACGAAGAGCTCCGCCGCAGCTGCAGTCAGGACGGTCCGGAGGGATTTCCACCTTGGCGCCAGCAAGGGCGACGACTCGGTCAAGGTTCCAGGATCGAACAGCACGGCACCGCCGCCGCCGGCATTGAGTCCCTTGCCCCTACCGAAGCTCAGCACTGACCACGACGCGAGCGCCCCGGCGCGGACGCCCTGCCAGCGGCCGCCAGCGTGCTGCGCGGCGTCTTCAATGACGATCGCTCCCTCGCCTTGTGCGAGCGCGGTGATCGCAGGGACATCGACTGGTCGCCCGAACAGGTGGGTGACCACGACATGCGTCGCGCCCCGAGACAGTGCTCGCGAGAGGGACCCCGTGTCAGGGCCGAGAGTTGCCGGATCCACGTCGTAGAGGAGGATACCGTAACCGGCCCCAACTGCAGCCGTGGCTATATCAGGGCAGCAAAAGGCGGGGAGCGCGACGCGGGCACTGGGCCTGCCCTTCCTGACGGCGTGGGCGGTTGCGCGCAAGGCAAGGCAGAGAGCCGCGGTTCCACTGTTCGTGAAGATGATGTCCTTGGTCGGGTAACGCGCCCGCAGCGGGGTGAAGTCCGCTGGGACAGGTGCCAAGCGCTTACCGCTCGAAGCCCACGCAGCCGCCCAGAGGGACGCGGCGCTGATCGGGGAGTACACGGGCGCGACACGGCGGAGAGTCATGGGATCCTGAAGAGGGTGCCGAACTTGGCAGGGTGCAATATCAACCGCCCCGTGCGATTCGCAATTCGCACCAACCTCTCGAGGTCATCACGCCGCCACTTGTGTTCGCGATCCCGCAACAGCGTAGAGCCAACGCCACACTTCTTTCGTCGATGATGTGAGGGGGCGCAATACCGTGACCGCCGTCCGGCGGCGCCAGTGATCGAATAAAGCCATACCAAGAAATCACTTAGAGGTTTTTTCTTAATAATGGAATGATGGACTTCTTAGAATTATTCACTTGGCTGGTGCTGGCACGAGCATTGCTATACATGTCACCATGATCGGAAGGCGCGGTGACTCGGTCATCGTCCGGTGCGCGGCGTTTTGTTTGTTCATTGAGTACCACGAGACCAAAGGGGCAGAAAGATGAAGAATCTGGCGAAAGTTGTTCTGGGGGCATTGGCGTTGACACTACCGGCAGCGTCCAACGCACAGGTCGCGACAGGGGTTACGGTTTCGGTCATCAACGACAACACCTTCCGGACTGGCGCGACGGGCTACACTGGGGCCGGCGGCGGTTATTTCGCTTCCTTCACCGTTGATCTAGGCAATGGAACACGCACGTTCAACGAGTGGCTCTTGTGGTGTATCGACCCCAGCCGGAGCGTGGCCCCGCCGCGCGACTACACCTTCAGCTTCTACACTGTGGAACAGTTCGCGGCCGCCGCGTACGGTTCGGCGGACACGGGTCATGATCTCGATTTAGGTGACGTGAAGAGCATTGCGTCGATGTACACGGACGCGGCGGGCAGTTGGGGCATGCTGACCGGTCCTGAGAAGAAGAACTATCAGGGCAGCATCTGGTCGGAGTTTGACGGTTTCTCGACCTACAACAACAACGGCACCCCTATCCTCGCTGGGAACCGTAGCTTCAACACCCGCGACTACTACGTGCTGTACAACGGCAGCAACCAGTCGTTCATCACGTACATTTCTGAGCCGTCGTCGGCCCTTCTCCTCCTGGCGGGCATCGCCGGAGTGTTGGTCGCCGCCCGTCGCCGGAACAACCTCGCCTGACAGCAACGCCGTGTATGGTTTGGACAGAAGGGCTCGGCGCCATGCCGAGCCCTTCTGTCACTTATGCCCTTCTGTCATTTCTGCCCTCGGGTCATTGCGGCGAGCGCGCTCGACAGCGCGTGAATCCTGCGCAATGCAGAACTCGGCTCGATCAGCATCTCGTCCCCCACCACCACCCGGTCTTCGGTGAATCCGAGCTTGAACATGGTGATCCCAGCGAGGGGATGGGTGGACGGAGCCGACTGCGGAATCACCCCGCCGAGATCGAACCAGCTGTGCCCGCGTTCCATGGCCCATTCCGTGGTGCGCCAGAGCAACGGATAGCCAATCGGGGTTCGTCCGAGCACCGGCATTCGAGTGGATGCCGCCACATCGTACGATGCGTAGTCGCCGTGCGATCGAACCCAGGCAAAGGCCGCGAGCGCCTCGGGTTCGACCCGCCCCCCGGCGAACACGCCGAACACGCGGGCGCTCGCGTCGCTGGTTGCTGAGGCCAGCATCGCCGCGAGATCCAGCGGTGGAGGGGCCGAGCCAGTCCGCTGGAATGTCTCATCGTACAAGGCACGCAGACGCGGCAGGTACTCCTCCCCGTCGATCGCCTTCACGACGAGACCACTACGCTCAGCACTTCGGATGTTCCGCCGCGTACTGGCGGAGAGTGAGGCGAAGACGTCCGCTGGATCGGCATGCAGTGAAAGCCGAAGCGTCTCCCGGTAACTGCGCGACGAGGTCGGCCGTAGGCCGGCGACGGTGAGCGCGGCCACCGTGCTTGCTCGCCGAGCGGCGTCCTCGTCGAAGACCTCAATGTTGAGTCGAAGCACCCGCCCGACCCCCCGTACCAACTGCTCAAGGATCGGCCTGAGACGATGCAGGATCGGCTGATGGAGCGATCGACCGAACCGCTCGACACGGAGAATCCTCGCGCCTGGCACGGAACGGCTGCGCCGGACCTGAACCAGAAATCCAGAGATCGGTTCCTGCCTCGGTCCGATCCGGCACCACAGCGCGTCGCCACCGAAAGCCCCGAGATAGGGGTGCGGCAGAGGCTGTCCCAAGGCTGACAGCGCAATGATGTCACCCCGGTGAACGGCTGATCCCGCAGCGTGGAGAGAAATCATGACAAGTGTTCAGGAAACCAGTCAGCGCCGGCGACTGCGTCCGACAACGCGCCGGAGCTGCGCCTAGAGGAAAAGCAGACGCGACGTGACCCCGTCGCGCGCATCGTAGGTGAACCTCGGGATACGCCAGATGGCATCGGCGTCGGCGCCCAAGGTGCCAGGCCGGATAATACCCGGCATCGCACTCACGGCCGCCATCATCCCGGTACTGCGCAGCGTGCGAAACTCTCGTCCCCCAAAGTCCTGCATGCGTCCATTGGGATAGCAGAAAACGCGCGACGGGTTCCCAAGTTCACCAAGCACGCGCGCCGACGAATCGACCACTTCGTCGTGCGACCGGCTGTCTGTACACTGACTCAGGATCGGATGCGACATGGTGTGGGGACCGAAGCGGGCACCACGCCGTTCACACGAACGCAGCGCATTCCACGACAGCACCCGAAAAGCTGGCGGCACGTCGCCCGTGACGGGGACATCAGCGATGCAAGCGAGTTGGTCGATAAAATCGTCACGCGACACATCCCCGACGCCCTTCAGTCGCTCAACCAGCGTGTGCTGCTGTACCGCGCGCTCTGACTCCGTCACCCAGGACAGGACCACCGGCTGTCCGTCGAGCTCAAGTTCCAAGCGCCGGCCGGCAGCATGTCGCAGGGCCCACTCCACCTGATCCCACCAGAACCAGCGTTTCCCATCAATCACGTCGGCCACCACAAAACCAGTCACCGGGCAGTCAAACTCTTCAAACACCGGCAACCCGACATCAGCAAAATCCGCGTACCCGTCATCGACGGTAAAGACCACCGACGGCGGGAGCGAACGGCGTCGATCGTCCGTGTTCGCGTATATTTCCACGGCTTGATCGAGGTCGAGCAACGCAACCCCACTCATCCGTAACGCGCCCAGCACTACCGCGAGTTGCTTCGGGTCATGCCCGATTGTCCGTTCCCCTGATGCGTCCGCGAAGCGGTGCATCATGAAAATCGCGCACCGATTCCGTCGGACTTGAGCCAGTAGGCGGCCCACCCTGGGCCTCGCCAGTATGGACAATGCGAACCGTTTGAACACAGGTGCCTCAGCAAATAGAATCGCGCATCCGGCTCGCCGAAACCGTTAACAGCCACGCGCCGAGGAAGCGGCAACGATCAACCGTCCAGGCGATTGTAGTACCACTGCAGGAATTGGATCACCGCAAAGAACATCGAGGACAGGAACAGCAGTGACTGGACGATCAACCGCCATTCGATCTTGCGAACCGTGGCAATCCTGACCTCGTCCCCAGACTGGACGTCGAGCTGCTCAATTGTCCGTCCGTCCTTCACGGCTCGCCGGGAATCCTTGGCCCGCAGAAACGTGGCCCCTGCTCGAGAAATCTCCACCTCATTGAGGTTCGCGGTGGCCGCGGGTCCGCCGGCCAGCATAAGGACATCGCTGATCGGTCGATCTGGTGGAACATAGTAGTATCCCGGCGAGCGAACCGCCCCCAGTATCGCGATCCGCGTGAGCGCACTTGAGCGCACCGACGCGTTTTTGAGGAACTTCGCCACGTGCGCACTCAGGCGCTCGTCCAGCTCGGAACGCAGCACGCCACGGAGCGATATGTCGGGGAGTCCTGTGATTGTGACATTCAGGCTGTCGCGCACCGACGCCGTGTCGGACAGTACGCCGTCCTGACGGAGCGTGATCACGAACCGGTCGCCCACACGGAAGTCCCCCTGCTCCAACCGGAGACGGATTGCCACCAGCTCCGCGACGGCCCGCGAGCGTGCGGCGCCCGAGAGTTGTTCCGGAGCCGTCATGTGCTCGAGTTCACCCACACGTACCACGAGTTCGGGGCGTGTGGCGCGCTGCGCACCGCTTGGAACGATGGATTGTGCCTGAACTACCCCGGCCAACGCGAGCAGTGCGACTGTAAGTAGCACCCCGCACTGCGCGGGTCGGATATAACGCCGGGAACGGGTTGGCATAATCGGGGAGACGGGAAGTCGCATAGGTCAGGAACGGGCCGAGGGGAGTGCCGTGTCCACACGTGATCCGCCGTCGGACAGGCGTGCGGTGGGCTCTTCGTCCCGCGCCTCGTACTCTTGGTAGTACGAGTAGTACTCGTACACACCGGTGAGCTGGATCCCGTTCAGCACGGCACCCATCACCCGAACCGGCAGGGTATCCACCGTCGCCATTTTGGCGGCGGCCATCTTCCGGTCGGTGATACCCGCCCGCATCACCAGCGCCATGTTACCGGTGGCGGTGGCCAGGGCGTAGGCATCGAACCCGGCCCCCAGCGGCGGCGAATCCACGATGACCACATCGTATTCGGCCGACATCTGGTTGATGAGTTGCTGCAGCCGCGGCGTAGCCAGCAGCTCCGGCGCGCGACGGCGGCGTGCGCCGCCCGGCATCAGCGTGAGATTGGGGTGCGACGTGGCCGGGTGCAGCACCTCGGCGATCAACGCCGTCCCGTCCAGGTACTCCACGAGCCCCGGACGCGACGCGACGCCGAATGTTTTTGCCAGCTCACCGCGCCGGATGTCGCCATCAATGAGCAGAGTGCGGGCGCCCGATTCAGCGAAGGACAGCGCCAAGTTGGACGAGATCAGCGACTTACCGTCGTTGGGACCGGGACTCGTAATGGTAATCGCCAGCGGACGCGCCGGGTCAGCAGCGTACCGGACATTCATGCGGATGGTGCGGAACGCCTCCACCACCTGCGCGGCGCCACTGGCCTTGGTACGCCGACCCTTGGCGTCGATGACCGGCACGACACCGAGAATGAACAGGCCGAGATCGTCGGTTGCCTGCTCGGGATAGCGGAAGCGCTTGTCCACCTGGTCCAGTAGAATCGCGAGAACAATGCCAAGGCCAAGCGCCGCTGCGATCGCAGCGAAAATGATGACCGGCGCCGTGTTTTGCGTGGGGCGCAGCGGCGCAACCGCCGGGTCGAGCACGCTCACGTCGGGAATGGTGGCGGCTTCCGCCAGCTTCGCCTCGGCGGCCTTGAGGTTGAGGTTTTTGTACATCGCCTCACTCACCTCGACCTGCCGCTTGAGCCGCTGTTCTTCAATGGTACGCGTGGGAATCTTGCGCAGATCCTTGCTACTCTGATCAATCGTGGCCGTGAGCGCCTGCTCACGAAGCCGGAGCTGGGTGAGGTACGCGTCGAGGACCGCCGGGATCGAACTGCGCAACGACGCGAGCGCCGCAATTTCGTTCTGGACACGCGGCAATTCGTCGGTGTAGCTCTCGCGGAGCTTGCGCAGCGCGAGCTCACGGTCAGCGTAGTCAGCGAGCACGCGCCGCAGGTTCTCGGCGGCCGGATCAGAATTCACGCTGGGGATAGAGAGCACCGCTTCGCGCGTGATCACACCGCCCGGCTGCCGCCCCTTGGCCAGAATGCCTTCCAGCGCCGCGCGGTCGCGCCGGTAATTGTCCACGAGCACCTGATCGCGGAAATAGTTCTCGAACACCGGGCTGGACGTCATTTCGATCCCCGGGGTGATCGACTGACGCTCGTTCGGCTCGGTGACCGTGCGCACCCGGAAATTCTCGAGCGCGTTTTCCGCCGCCGAGAGATTGTCGGCGGAATACTGCCGCTGTCCCTCCAGGATGGCGGCCACCGACGTGATATTCTTTTTCTTCAGGGCGGTGGCCACCACCACGAACTGCTCCACCCACGCATTCAGGGTGGCCGCCGTGCGCGACGCGCTCTGCCCCGTCAGCGTGAGAAAGAGAAACGAGCTGCCGTTCACGAGCTTCAGGTCGAGCTTTCGGATCAGCGCAATCGAGGCTTCACGCGGAGTCCGCACGGTAAAAACGATCTCCGACCGCCCCTCCATAGACTTCGCCGACGGCTGCCACTGAAACCCGACGGCACGCCCGATGGAATCGCCCACTACACCCGTTTCGACGTCAAGCCCTGGCTTGAGCGATAACGTGTACCGCGTGCCTGCTACAGCCAAGACATACGTACCAGCCCGGAGTCGCTGCTGCCCCTGCTCCACGCGCAGGGAGCGAAACAGCGTGCTGTCGGCGGCCACCGCGGGGGTGACGAACAGCCCAAGCTCGGTCACCACCGGATCAGCGATCGCGAACGACCGGAGCAGGTCCTGCCAGCCTGATGCCTGCAGCAACTCCGCCGCTTGAATCGGACCACGGTTCTGACCGTCCTGTTTCGTCCCCGTGCCCTGCTCCAACAGAATCGTGGCGCGGACTTCGTACTCAGGCTCAATGAAGCGGGTGGCCGCATAACCGCCGGCGCCACCCAGCACGCCGAGCACCAGAATGAGCCACTTGAACCGGTTTACGGCGCCCACGTATCGGGCCAGGCTCGGCCCCTTCGGCTCCGGGGCGGCCTCCTGCCCGC
>JARIEX010000128.1 GCA_031127095.1 Gemmatimonadota bacterium | reverse complement strand
GGCCATCTCAGAGCACCTTCGCTTCGGTCTGGAGGAGTCGCACCAGCTCGGGCACCGCATCGGCATTGTCGCCGAGGATGCGACCGGCGGCGCGTTCGGGGGGGAGCGCCATCGCGTGCACCGTCACGCGGGCGTCACCAAGCTGCGCCGGCTTCACATCGAGCGGCTTCTTCTTGGCCGCCATGATGCCCTTGAGCGACGGCAGCCGTTCCTTGTTCAGGCCGTCGTCGATCGTGAGCACGGCGGGAAGCGGAAACTCCATCACTTCCGTCGCACCTTCGAGCGCGCGTTCGGCACGACCGGTGGTGCCGGTGATGTCGAGCTTGAAGACGTTCGTCACGCACGGCAGATCGAGCAGCTCGGCGACCATCGGGCCCGTCATCTGATTCATCGAATCGATGGCGATGCGTCCAAACAGGACGAGGTCATAGCCGCCCTCCTTGATCTCGGCGGCCAGGGCGCGCGCGATCGCGAGACCGTCGGCCGGGATGCGGTCGGCCTGTAGCAACACACCACGATCGGCACCCATCGCCAGCGCCTTGCGAATCTGCTCCTGTGCCGCATCAGGGCCGAGGGAGATCACGGCGACTTCACCCACGTTGCCGTTCTTCTCCTTCAGCTGCAGCGCGGCTTCGATCGCCCAGAGATCAAAGTCGTTGACGTCGTACTTGAGGCCCGCTTCATCTACGCGGGAGCCGTCAGCGGTAATGGCGAACTTCACTTCCATGACCGGGACGCGCTTGATGCACACGGCGATCTTCACCGCGGACGCTCCGTAAAAGAGGCTGAGAAAGAAGCTGAGAGATCGGAACTACTTCGCAGGGGAAGCTAGGGGTGGGCACCCCCGCCGGCAATGCGACGGGAGCGTCACGTTTGGCTCGCGCCGTTCACCCCTATTTGAACGCGTTCAGTCCCGTGATCGCCTGACCAAGAATCAGCGAATGCACATCGTGCGTGCCTTCGTAGGTGTAGACGCTCTCCAGATTCGCCATGTGCCGCATCGCGCCGTACTCCGCGAGGATGCCGTTGCCGCCCAGCAACCGGCGCGTTTCGCGCGCGATGTCCGTGGCGATGCTGACATTGTTGCGCTTGGCGAGCGACACCTGCGTGGGGGTGAAATTGCCGGCGTCCTTGAGACGGCCCAGGTGCAGCGCCACCAGCTGTCCCTTCACCAGCTCGGTGAGCATGTCCGCCAACCGCACCTGCTGGATCTGGAAGCCGCCGATCGGCTTGTCGAACATCACGCGCGTCTTGGCGTACGACACGGCTTCCTCGAAGCAGGCCATGGCGGCGCCGAGCACGCCCCACGAGATGCCGTAGCGCGCCTGCGTGAGGCACATGAGCGGACTCTTCAGCCCCTTGGACAGCGGCAGGATGGCATCAGCCGGCACGTGCACATCGGTGAGCACGAGCTCCGACGTGTGGCTGGCGCGCAGCGAGAGCTTGCCGTGCTGGTCCTTGGCATGGAAGCCGGGGAGCGACGTATCGACCACGAAGCCGCGGATGCTGCTGTCCTCGGTGCTGTCGCCGGTCTTGGCCCAGATGATCGCCACGTGGGCCTTGGAGCCGTTCGTGATCCACATCTTGCCGCCGTTGAGGATCCAGCTTCCGTCGGCCTGCTCGCGGGCGCGGGTAATCATGCCCGAGGGGTTCGACCCGTAGTCGGCTTCGGTGAGCCCGAAGCAGCCGATCATCTCGGCCTTGGCGAGCTTGGGCAGGTAGTGCTGCTTCTGCGCTTCGGTGCCGAAGGCGAAGATGGGGTACATCACGAGCGCGCCCTGCACCGACGCGAACGACCGGATCCCGGAGTCGCCCCGCTCGAGCTCCTGCATGATCAGGCCGTAGGCGACGCTCGACAGCCCCGCGCAGCCGTACTCCTCCGGGAGGTTGGCGCCGAGGACCCCGAGTTCCGCCATCTCCGACACCAGCTCGTCGGGGAAGCGCCCCTGCACGTAGCAGTCACCGATGATGGGCAGCACGCGCTCGTTCACGAAGGTGCGGATCGTGTCGCGGATCGCGCGTTCTTCTTCGGTGAGTGCGGCGTCGATGTTGAACAGATCGGCCGGGTGCGCCGTGAGTTCGACCGAGGGCAGCGCGGGGATCGCGCTGGCAGAGAGCAGATCAATGGCCATGACGGGAGCCTGTCAGCAAAAGAGACGGAAAATCACTACCGGAAACTAGCGGGCGGCCGTCCCTGACGGGACCTCCGCAACACGGGTGGGTCAGCCGGCGCGGCCGGTCCGCTTGCGTTCCAGCGGAGCGACGTCGCGGCGGGCGGCGGGGGTGATGCCGACCTCGCGTGCCTTTTGGCGGAAGGCCGTGCCATGATCGAGCGGCTGCCCGGTTTCGTGCTGCCACTGGTGCACCATTTCGTGCAGCAGGGTGTGCATCGCCTCGCGCCAGCCGTGCCGCGTAATGTGCGTGCGGGACATCACGATTTCGGCGGGGGTGTGCTTCGACCCCGGATCGTAGTGGCCCAGACGGGTGGCCATGCGTCCGGACAGGCGCAGCGGGATCACCGTGAGGGCGTCGCCGAACCACCGGGCATTGAGCTCGCGGTGCGCCTCCATGAGCTGCGCGATCATGGCCACATCACCGGGGCGCGGCGGTTCCTGCCGCCGCGGGGCCGGGCCACGCTCCACGTCGAAGGCCAGAATCGCATCACGCGCGACCGTGCGTTCGACTTTGTTGCGCGCGACGGCAAAGGCCACGATCGCCCGCAGCACCGGCTCCGGGGCATCCGCGTAGCCTTCGTGAATCCGCAACGTGCGCCCGATCAGCGACACCATGACCGTGCGGGTGCGCATGAGCGTCAGCGCATCCACGCCGCGCAATCCGAGGTCGGCGAGGCGCGAGAAGAGCACCGCGGTGCGCGCGCGGACCGCGGTGCGCCCGCGCGCGGGACGGGTGTCCTCCGCCACCGGCCGTTGGGCCGTGTGGGTGTACGCCGGGGGGACGAGTTGCGGGACCACCTGCGGGACCACCTGCGGGACGCTCGGCAGCATCGCCGGCGCGGCCGGAGCCGCGTCGAAGAAGTCAAACCCGAGTTGCGAGTGGCGCGTGGTCATTGAGGGGGAAGATGCGCCGTCGGCTGGGGTCCGCGCAACGCTGCGGCCAGATCGGCCAGCGCCGCCAACTGGTCGCCCACGATGTCGTGTCCGATCCCCGGATAGATCCGGAGGTCCACGGCGGCACCGAGCGACCAGAACCGCTCGGCCGCCGACCGGACGAGGGCCTGCGGGATGTGCACGTCGGCGTCGCCGCACGCCAGCAGCACCGGGGTCCCCTCCAACGAGCCCTCGTCGTGGCGCGGGACGGCCGGGTCTCCGATCAGCGCCCCGGCGAAGGCGGCCACCCCACCGAACCGCACGTTCGCCACCGCCGAGGTCGCGGCGTACTCGAGCACCAGGCAGGCGCCCTGCGAGAAGCCCACGAGCACGATCCGCTCCGTGGGAATCCCCGCGTCACGCACCCGATCGACGGCGGCTCCGACGGCGGCGAGGGCGCTGCTCAGCCACGGCTCGTTCTCGGCGCGGGGGGAGAGGAAGCGCTGAGGATACCAGCTCTGGTCGGCGGCCTCGAGCGCCACGAGCGCCGCGTCGGTGGCCTTGGCCGCGCGGGCAATGGGGAGCATGCCCGCCGCGCTGCCGCCTCGCCCGTGCACGAGGATCAGGGCGTAGCGGGCGTCCGTGAGCGGCGTGCCCGCGACGACCGGGTCCAGCCCCGCATGCGGACCGTGCGCCGGCCCGCCGCCGGATTGGGGTGCTGCCGACATGCTGCCTCTCCCGCCCGGGTACCGGGCCGCGGCTATGCTGAACCGTGGATCCTGAATGGTGAGGTCGGGGTGGCCGTAGTCGCGGTTCGCCCGCCGGCTCCTATCTTACTCACGTGCCCGCCTCCCTCCGACGCCCAGCCGCTCCCGCCCAGATGCTCGTCCTGCCGCCCCTGCCGGATGAGGACCTCTTCGCGTACCTGCAGCGGACCACGGGTGGCTTCGACCGCACCCGGTATCTGCAACTGCTCGGCGAGGCGAACGCGTATAAGGAGGGCGACGACGCCATCGGCGTGGCGGCGCCTGACGACGCGGCGCGGACACACGCCCGCTCGATGCTGGCCGCGACACGCCTGACGGACATCGACGCGCACCCCGTGATCGAGGACGACCTCGGCGCGCTGCTCCGCGCGACCGTCGATGTCGCGGCGCAGCAGCTGAGCGCCTCGTGGTCTGTCGGGCAACTGCGTGACCTGCTGCTGACGCAGGACGGCGCATCGATCGCCGCCGTCGCGCGCGGGCTGTCCAGCGATGTGATCGGCTGTGTGGTGAAGCTCATGACCGACGACGAGCTGCGCGCCGTGAGCGGCAAGGTGCACGTGCCGCTGCCCGGCAGTCAGATCGGCGCCGAAGGATTTCTCGGCGCGCGCGTGCAGCCGAACTCGCCCACCGATCACCCCGACGACATCCGCTGGCAGGTGTTCGACGCGTGGGCGTACGGCGTGGGCGACGTGCTGCTGGGCACCAATCCCGTGTCGAGTGAACCGGCGCAGGTGGCGCGGACCGAGCACACGTTGCAGGAGGTGTTGTCGGTGTTCGAGCTGACCGACGTGCTCCCCCATTGCGTGCTCGCGCATATCGACGTGCAGGCGCTGGTCGAGGCGCAGCACCCGGGACGGACCGCCCTGTGGTTCCAGAGTCTGGCAGGGAGCGATGCCGCCAACCGGACCTTCGGCGTCACGGTGGAGGGGATGCTGGCACACGCCGAGTCCCGCACGGGGCGCTACGGCTTGTACCTCGAGACCGGGCAGGGGGCCGACTTCACCAACGGCCACGCGCAGGGCGCCGACATGGTGCTGCACGAGTCGCGGAAGTACGGACTCGTGCGGGCACTCGCGGCGCGCGTGGCCACCGCACAGATGCGCCATGGGCAGCGCCCCGCCCCATGGGTGCACGTGAACGATGTGGCGGGCTTCATCGGGCCCGAGGTGTTCCGCCGCCGCGAGCAGTTGGTCCGTTGCTGCCTCGAAGATCTGCTCATGGGAAAGCTGCACGGCCTCACCATTGGTCTCGACGTGTGTGCCACCCTGCACATGGACATCGGGCCGGACGATCTCGACTGGTGCCTGGAGCAGGTCATGCCGGCGAGCCCGGCATATCTGATGGCGCTGCCCACGAAGGTCGATCCCATGCTTGGGTATCTCACCACGGGCTATCAGGATCACGTGCGACTGCGCGCCCAGTTCGGACGCCGCATCAATCCGCCGATGCAGGCGTTCTTCGAGTCGCTGGGCGTGCTCGATGCCACCGGAGCGCCTGGCCCGCACTTCGGTGACCCGCTGCACGTGTACGAGGCCTACAGCCGGCGACGGGGCGACCTCCGCCCCGCTGAGGCGCTGCGCGCCGAGGGCACGGAAGCGATCGCCGCCGTGCGGGCCCGCGGCGTGTTTCTGGTCACGGGTCACGGAGCGCAGCCGCACGATCTCGAGCCCACGCTCGCGCGCGCGATTGACACGTTGTGCACGGAATCCCGCCGCGCGTTCCATGCCTCCATGTCGCCGGCCTTCGTTGCCTCGATTCCGCACGCGGTCGCGGTGCAGAGCTGTTCCCCCGATCGCAACACGTTCATCCTGCATCCGACATCGGGTGAGGTGCTGTCGCCTGCCGCGGTGGCCACCCTGCACGCACTCGCCGCGCAGCGCGACGGGACCATCGATGCGCAGATCGTCGTCTCCGACGGACTCAACGCGCTGGCCATTCAGCAGCCGGGGCATCTGCTGCCGTTTCTCGAGGCGCTGCGGGCGACACTGACCACGCAGGGATGGCGCGTGGCCCCTGAGCATGTCGTGATCACGTCAGGACGCGTCCGTGCCGGTTATTTGACTGGCGAGCAGCTGTTCGCCGGACAGCGCGGCCCCCGGATGCTGCTGCACATCGTGGGGGAACGCCCCGGCACGGGACACCATACGTTCTCGGTGTATTTCACGAACGCCGACGGTACACGCTGGTCGACGCCCGGCGCCGTCGATCACGACATCACGCGCGTCGTGTCGGGCATTTCGCATACGACGCTGGCCCCGCTCGACGCGGTGGCCCTGGTGTGCCGGTTCGTCGGACCGCGCGGCGGATCGGCGAGTTAGGTGCGCGGGATCGTCGCCTGGGTGGCCCCCGGCACGAAGGCGCCTCCGTCGTAGCTCCACGCCCGTACGGTCACGGCCGTCGCGCTCGACTCGATGACATTCAGCGCACTCGGCCGATGGCCGCGCATGCGACTGGAGAGCGTGTTGGCCGCACTGACCACAAAGCGACCACCGGTGCGCTCGACCACCTCCGTGCGCTCCTCGTGATCGTGCCCCGTACACACCACGTGTACGCCCAGCGACGCGATCGCGTCCAGTGCCGCGTGAGGGCGCTTGAGCCCCCAGCGGTTGGACAACCGCCCACGCACGACGTTGTGGTGCACCACCAGCAGCCGCAGATCGCCCGCCGGGCTGGCAGCGAGTGCACGTGTCGCCCAGTCGAGTTGCGCGCCGGTCAGCCCCCCCTTCACGCGCCAGTCGCGTGGATACCAGGTGACCGCCTGCGGGAGCATTCCGGCGGCGGAGTTGAGCCCCACCATCGTCACGCCAGGCACGCGCACCACCGGTTCGAGCATCGGGTTGATGTACTGCTGGTAGCGCGCGTGCAAGCGGCTGGCATCGCCCCAGCCGAAGGGGGCGTGCCACCACGCGGTGTCGTGATTCCCCGGCACCTCGATGGTGGGGGCCAGGGCGCGGAAGCGCTCGAGAATCCCGCGCGCCTGCTCGAACTCGTGCACGCGGGCGCGCTGTGAGAAATCGCCCGAAATCACGATGGCGTCGAACCGCGACGCGCCAGCCACCGCAAGCGCCGCCGCCACGTGCTCGCGCACGAACGGCCGGCCACAGTGGATGTCCGACACGTGCAGGACGCGCACGGGCGCGGAGCCCGTCAGCGTGTCAGCCAAGGCGCGCAATCACGGCGTTGGTGAATTCGTCCGTCGTCGCCGTGCCGCCCAGATCGCGCGTGAGCGCCACACCGCCGCGGATCGTACTCTCGAACGCGTGGCGGATCCGTGTGGCGCGGTCCCGGTCGCCGATGTGATCGAGCATCATGCACGCGGCCAGCACCAGCGCGCCCGGATTCGCGATGTTCTTGCCGGCGATGTCGGGTGCCGTCCCGTGCACCGCCTCGAAGATCGCCGTGGTGGCACCGAAGTTCGCGCCGGGGGCAAGACCAAGCCCGCCCACGAGCCCCGAGATTTCGTCGGAGAGGATGTCGCCGAACAGGTTCGTGGTGACGACCACATCGAACTGCTCAGGGCGCATGACGAGGTGCATCGCCATCGCATCGATGATGCGCTCCTCGAACTGCACGCGTCCTTCATACTCGCGGGCCACCATCCGGCCGACGTCGAGAAACAGCCCCTGCGAGAACTTCAGGATGTTGGCCTTGTGCACCAGCGTGACCTTCTGCCGGCCGTGCGCGAGCGCGTACTCGAACGCGTAGCGCACGATGCGCTCCGACCCGTGGCGCGTGATGATCGCCACCGACTCCGCCGCCGCCCGCGGATCGTCACCGATGCGGACGTAGTGCTCGACACCGATGTAGAGCCCCTCGGTGTTTTCCCGCACCAGCACGATGTCGACGTTGTCGAAGCGCCCCGGCACGATGGTGTACGCCGGACGGACATTGGCGTACAGGTCGAACGTCTTGCGCAGCGCCACATTGATCGAGCGGAAGCCGTCGCCCACCGGGGTTTCCAGCGGCCCCTTGAGCGCCACCCGCGTCCGTTTGATCGAATCGAGGGTGGCGTCGGGGATCGGATCGTTCCACCGGGCCACACCGGCCATGCCGGCCACCTGCCGGTCCCATTCGATGTCGGCGCCGGCAGCGGCCAGAATGCGAACCGTGGCGTCGGCGATGGACGGTCCGATGCCGTCGCCGGGGATGAGCGTTACTGGAGTGGCCATGGCGGAAAGATCGCCCCGGGGGGGCAGCGAGTGAAGCGGGGGGCTGGACGCCGCGACCGCGCGGCGACGGACCATGCGGTCGGGAGTACGCCCTGCCCCACTTTCGCAGGTTTTCCGGCCGCCATTATTGACAACACCCCATACGGGAGCGTACCCGTCTCTGTATGTCCTCCCTCCCCTCCCGCCTCGTGCGCCAGGTCCCGTGGATCGCCATCGCCGTCCTCGGCGCCGGCTCCCTCGCCACCGTGGCCCTGAACAAAGGTGAGACGATCAGCGCCGCGTGGTTGCTCACCGCGGCTGTCTGCACGTACCTCATCGCCTACCGGTTCTACAGCCGGTTCATCGCGAGCAACATCTTCGCCCTCGACGCCACCCGGGCCACACCGGCCGAGCGGCTCGACGACGGTCGCGACTACGTGCCGACGAACAAGTGGATCGTCTTCGGCCACCACTTCGCCGCGATCGCCGGCCCGGGTCCGCTGGTCGGCCCCACGCTGGCCGCCCAGTTCGGCTTCCTGCCCGGTGCGCTCTGGATTCTGGTGGGCGTCGTGCTCGGCGGAGCCGTCCAGGACTTCGTGATCTTGTGCGCCTCGGTGCGCCGCGACGGCAAGTCGCTGGGGCAGATGGCCAAGGAAGAGATCGGCACGGTGGCCGGTGCCACGGCGCTCGTGTCCATCCTCGGCATCATGATCATCCTGATCTCGGTGCTCGCCCTCGTGGTCGTGAATGCGCTGCGCGACAGCCCGTGGGGGACCGTCACCATCGGCCTCTCGATCCCGATCGCGATGCTGATGGGCGTCTACCTGCGCTGGATCCGTCCGGGCAAGGTGCTCGAGGCCACCGCGGGTGGACTGTTCCTGCTGTTCCTCTCCCTATATGCGGGCAAGTGGGTGGCCGAGTCGGCCACCTGGGCGCCGGTGTTCACGCTGAGCGGGACCACGCTGTCGCTGTCCATCATGGTGTACGGCTTCTTCGCCTCGGTGCTCCCGGTGTGGATGCTGCTGGCGCCGCGCGACTACCTCTCCGCGTTCGTGAAGATCGGCGTGGTGCTCGCGCTGGGCGTCGGCATCATCGTGGTGATGCCGGATCTGGAGATGCCGCCGGTCACCAAGTTCATCGACGGCACCGGCCCGGTGTTCGCCGGCAAGCTGTTCCCGTTCGTGTTCGTCACAATCGCCTGCGGCGCGATCTCCGGGTTCCACGCGCTGATCTCCTCGGGCACCACGCCCAAGCTGCTGCGCCGTGAGCCGGACGCGCGTCTCATCGGCTATGGCTCGATGCTCACCGAGTCGCTGGTGGCCACGATGGCGCTCATCGCCGCCTGCGTGCTGACGCCGGGTATCTACTTCGCGATCAACTCGCCGGCCGCGGCGATCGGCACCACCGCCATGAGCGCGGCCG
>JARIEX010000127.1 GCA_031127095.1 Gemmatimonadota bacterium | reverse complement strand
AATTACCGGCGGCAATCCCACACCCACGCTGCAAGGGTGTAGCAGCAACGACCCCGCGGTCGCCAGCGCCGCGGTGAACGGCGCCGGCTGCCAGGTGACGGGGATTGCGCCCGGGAATGCCGTGGTGACGGCGACCACGACGGGTGGCCAGCAAGCGTCATCGGGCATCACCGTGCTCGCCCTTCCGCCCGCGCTGACCAATCTGTCGGTGACACCGGCGAGTGCGTCGTTGTCCGTGGGGCAGACCGCCGGACTCGTCGCCGCGGTGTCGGTGCCCGCTGGTGCGACCGTTGCGTACACGGCGGTGTCCAGCAATGCCACGGTGGCGACCGTCTCGAGCGGGGTTGCCACGCCGACGGTCACCGCCGTCAGCGTCGGCAGTGCGACGATCACGGTCACGGCGACGGCGACGGGCCCCGGGCTCGCGACGACGACGCGTTCGGTGGCCGTCCCGATCACAGTCACGGCGCCCGCCGTGGTGACGATCAGCCCCACGAGTCTCACGCTGCAAACCGGCAGCACCGGCGCGCTGGCGGTCGGCATTGTCGGTGGGACGCCGACGCCGACGCTGGTCTCGTGCAGCAGCGCGGTCACCGCCGTCGCGACGGTCTCGGTGAGCGGGACGTCCTGTCAGGTGACGGCCGTGGCGCCGGGTGCCACGGTCATCACGGCGACCGTCTCAAGCGGCCAGACGGTGCAGGCCGCTATTACGGTGGTCGCGCCGAGTCCCGCCATCAGTGCGTTCTCGGTGGCACCGTCAACCGTGTCGGTAGGCGTCGGGCAAAACACGACGCTGACCCCGGCGATCACCCGCGGGGGCACCGCCGTCACGGTGGAGTACACGTATGCCTCGTCTGCACCTTCGGTGGCGACCGTCAGCGCGAGTGGCGCGGTGACCGGGGTGGCGCCGGGGACCGCCACAGTCACGGTGACGGCGCGCGGGAGCGGCACCGGCTTTGCGACGACGGTGCTCACGGCAACGGTTCCTGTCACGGTGACCGCCGCCAACGCGTGTGATGCGTCGGCGCTGTCGCTCGACGTGGCCGTGTCCCGGAGCATCGTGAGTACGGACTGCGCGTTCTTGACGTCCGGCGGGCGGGTCGACAACTACCGGTTGGCCGTACCGTCGACGCGCGTGGTGCGCCTCGAGATCACGGCCAGCTTCTCGTCCGTCGGCGTATTGGGACGGACCGTTGGCGCGCAGGCCTCCGTTTGGTTCTCCAGCGCCGGCTCGTCGGCTTCCGCAAACTTCTTGATGCCGGCGGGCAGCGTGGACGTCGGCGCGATCGCCACGGCGGCCCAGACGGGTACGTACCAGTTCAGCGCCACGACTCAGGTGGAAGATGTCTCCAGCTGTCGCAATCTGACCGTGCTGGGCAACGCCGAGACCGCGCAGCAGCTCACGGCGCAGAGCTGTTTGGTTGGCGGGTGGCTCTTCGACCGCTTCTACGTCTTCGCCCCCGGACGTTCCTGTT
The DNA here is from genome assembly GCA_031127095.1 of Gemmatimonadota bacterium. Taxonomy (GTDB): domain Bacteria; phylum Gemmatimonadota; class Gemmatimonadetes; order Gemmatimonadales; family Gemmatimonadaceae; genus Gemmatimonas. The sequence continues at coordinate 7,989 of JARIEX010000127.1, read as the reverse complement.
CGATCAGCATGCGCCGCGTCTCCACGGCGGGGTCGATTGGTGATCCGCTCCTCGAAGCGTGGCGGTCGGATGGCTCGACGTTGTTCCTGGAGAATGATGACGAGAATGACTTCACGCTCGATGCCCGGATCACGCTGTCAAGCTGCGTGGATCCCGCTGGTAACGCGGTGGACATTCGCGCCGGTGATTTGAACGCGGGCACGGGGCTGTACCGGCTCACCGTCACCTTTGGCACTCCGTGATCGCCGACGCCTGGGCTCGTCATACGCGGGAGCAGGCGAAGGCGGCGTATCAGTTCTTCAGGGCCGGCAGCACGGTGTATGGGTCCTTCGGGACGGCGAAGGAGTACTGCGAGCTCGCGAACAACGCGCTCGATGACGACCTACGGTCCGGCGCCTTGTTCAAGCTCGGGGTCAAGGCGACGACCATGCTCGCTGAGCGCCTGCTTGGCCTGACGCTGACGTCGCATCCCTATTACGTGCTGCACCGCGAGCACTTTGAGGTGCTGGTGAAAGCGTTGAACGCCTCCGCTGCTGGCGAGAACGCGTTTCAGTCGTATCTGCGCGTGATGAACGCCGTCGATACAACGTCGCGGGTCAAGACCATACGGAAGGCGTTGGCGCACCGACGCGACCAACTGCTGCTCGGTTGGTGGTTGGAGCTGAGAGGCATGGTCGAGACGGATCCAGCGCAGGGGCGGAATCCAGCCGCGGCCGCCCAGGCTTTCAGCGCGCGGGGAGGTGCACCGTTGAATCTCTCCGCGCGTACTGAGGAGAGTCTGACGCAGTGGCGGGGCGAGTGGTTCCTGCTCCTGCAGGATGCTACGGCGCTTTCGATCATGGTGCGTGCGGAGTCGGATGCCGCCGAGGAAGCCATGGATCGGTACGGCGCAAGCATGGAGCAGCTTCGCGGCACCGATGTCTTTTCCACGGTTCGGCGAGATGAGCTCGCTCGGCTGCAGGGGTATGATCGCATCAGCCGGAGTGGCGCAGGGACCAAGAAGTACATGCCATCGGCCGCGTTCGCGGGCGATCCCGAACACGCCGCGCAAGCCGTGCTCGAACGGCTGTGGGCCGTAGAGCGGCTGAACCAGCGCCTCGCGAGAGCCTGCGATATCGTGATGAGTCCCCTCCCGGTTACTTCTCCGAATGAGGTTCAGCGACGGATCAGTGAAGCGCTGCGATGACCGGTGACGCTGCGCGGGACCGGCCGCAAATCGGCGCGGTGCCGCCGCGCGACACGGACGGCGCCGGCTAGGGCAGGGGAGCCCCGGGGACGGTGCTCGCAAACCTGGCCGACGCGCTGAGGGCCGGGACCAGCGAGTCGATGGAATGGTGGTACAGCATCGTCTCGCCCAGATAGCGCAGGGTCTCGGCGTATTGCCGCGCGCTGTCCGCGCAGTCGGCGCCGATCGCGAGGGCCGGACTCACGACGCGCAGCCACGTTGGCGCGGAGTCCTGGCGCACAGGGGGGCGCCGGAAGGCCGGGAGGCGCACCGTGTGCAGCTGACCGTGCGGCACGTGCCCCATGGCACCGGTCATGAAGCTGAGCGGGTCGCCAATGGCATTCACGTAGATCAGATCCCCGGAGGACATCGGCGCGGCGCCTCCGATGTCGCCCATGAACGGGCCATTGAACGAGACGGCGGTGACCCCACGCTGCTGTGAGACGACCTGTGCCAGCGCGCCACCCAGCGAGTGCCCGCACACCGCCACGGGTCGCGGGCTGCAGGCATCGAAGTACCGGAGCGCCGCTCGGACCTGCTCGGTGGGCACCCGGTTGAGCCGGCGGCGGACCTGATCCCGGACCGCTTCGGTTTGCAGCACCGCCTCCGTGATGCGAGGGGCCATGAAGTCGAGTACCGGCCCCATCGACACGCCGTAGATGCGGAGCAACGACTCCACGGCATCCCGAGCGGCGCCGGGGCGGGCGATGGGCACCATCAGCAGATCATCGATGATGTCCTGCGTGTCCTCGGTGCCGCGAAACGCGATGACCGTCTCACCCAGTCGGCTGTAGGTGCCGGCCGCGAACCCTTCCCGCCAGTTCATCGGATCGCGGCGTGCCCACCCCCGCGCCGTGGCCGACGTCGACGATCCGGTGGTGTCGTAGATGTCCTGCGCGAGTGCTCCGAGGTGGCGGTACGTGGCCATGGCCGGATCCGTGGAGAGGGCATGCCCTCTGGCATGCGATGGGAGGGAGCGTGGCCGAAGCGCGTCGGCGGAGGGACGGCGAGAAAATAGCACCGGCCCACGGAGTCCGCGCGACAACACCGCCTTACGGCACGGCGTTCATCGACCGCCACACCGGGTAGTACGCCGGTGCCGGCGTCTGCCCCAGCACGGTATCCAGCAGGTTCCACCACATGAACCCGTCGTCCGAGCGCGGATCCATGAGGATGAACGTCAACCGCGCCAACGGCTGATCCATCGGGATCACCAGCGACCCGGCCGGCAGTGTCTGCTCGGCCGCTTCCCACGCCCCGGTCAGCGTGCGCCCTTTGTGCGTGCCCTGATACTCGCGCGCATCGAGGGTGTTGGTGGCAATCGCAAAGCGCTCGCCGCGAAACGGCTGATCCGCGGTGGTGATGCGATACCGGATGCCGTGCGCCTCGAGCCGGTCGATGACGGTGGCCATCATGCGCTGCGTGGGTGTCCCCTGCGCGCCCCCACGTCCGCCGCCAAACCCACCCGGCGCCGGCGTGGGCGCGGCGGTGGCCGTGGCGGCCGTCATGGGTACCACCCACACCCGCGGAGCGAGACTGGTTTCGGTGGGCTCGGCGGTGCCGTAGAAGGGGAGCCGCTCGGTGGTGACGGCCGAGCGATCCTGCCCGTCGGGACGGAGACGGTACGGCCGGTCGGGGACGTACGGGTTGCGCATGGACACCGTGGGCGCAAACACGATGGTCTGCAGCGCCGGCGCTTTCACCAGCTGCTGCCGCACCGCGAGCTGCCGCCCGATGATCGACTCCGCGTTGGCCTGCGCCACCACGGTGCGCACGGTCTCGCCGTGCGTGGCCACGTAGCCCAGCGTCTCCTCGAGGAACCGGTACGTCTCCACGATGCGTGTGCGGAACGACGCGTACGAGTACGTCTCGGTGAGCAGCCCCAGAATGTTGCGCACGCCGTAGTACGTGGACGTATAGCGCGGCTTGGCCAGCTCGGCGTCGCTGCGCCACGCGCGCTGCTCGCCGCTCCCCGACACGCCGCCGTAGTAGAACCAGTCCACGCCGTACTTCGTTTTCACGGCCTGCGTGACCTGCGGCAACAGCACGTCGCGCAGCAGCGCCGTCTGCGCGGCGGCGTTGTTGGGGTTGAGCGACGTCTCGTACGTCATGGTGAAGCCGCTGGTGGAGCTGCCGTCGGTGGTGTGCAGGTCCATCGCCACGTGCGGCTGATAGCGCGTGAGCAACGACGCCATCGAGCGCGCTTCGGCGGTTTCCATCTTGGTGCCGTCGCGGTTGAGGTCGAGCCCCTGCGCGTTTTCTCGCGTGCCCATACCGCCCACCGGCCCGGCCTGCGTGCCGCGGTTGGCCACGGTCACGCGTTCGTTGCCGTCAGCGTTGTAGATGGGGTTGATGAGCAGCACGGTGGTCTTGAGCCACGCGTCACGCTCGCCCTTCGCGATGGAGCGCAGCAACCAGAGCAGCGCTTCTTTCCCCTCCACTTCACCGGCGTGGATGTTCCCCTGGATGTACACCCGGGTCTTGTTGGTCGCGAGCACCTGCTCGGCGCTCGCTCCCGGCGCGCCGATCACCGCCAGGGGCAGCGCGCGCCCCTCGTACGTGTAGCCGTAGGTGGTGAGGTGGATGTTCTTGTTCGCCGCCGCCATCTGCCGCATGTAGGCGATGACCTCGTCGTAGCGACTCGTTTCGGCGTAGTCGGTGCGCTCGGGGCGCGTGAGCCACGACGCCGCGGCGGCAGCCTGCCGGACCGTGGGAGTGCGTGGGGCGGCCTGCGCCTGCGCCGTGGGCGCACCGGCGGCCTGCCACACGCCGCCGGCGAGCACACACAGGGCGCGCACACACAGGGCGCGCACGCACAGGGCGCGCACGCGGCGCGTAACGGATGGTGACATCATCGAGCGACTCCGGGCGGGAGGGGAACTTCGTTGTGATCCTGAATGGTGCGCAGTTCGCGGAGCGGCGGCGTGCTGCCGTTTCGGCCGCGCAGCAAGACGGATATGGTGGCCTTGCCCTTCGTGACGGCGAACGGCACGAGCATCTCGATCACGATGGGCGCACCGGTGCCGGCCGCCACGTGCCGTGTGGCGATGAGACTGTCTTCGACCACGAGGTCGAAGCGCCCGCTGTCGGGGCCGACAAAGGTGCAGGCGATGGTGACGTCGGTGTCGTCGAAGGTGGTGAGGGCGTAGCGCATCCAGCCGCGGGCCACGCGCGCGGGGTGACCGTCCACCATGCGCACGTGGTCGTCGTGACCGGCATAGCCGTGCAGTGCGTCACTGGCCGGATCGCCCACGGTCACGGTGTCCACTACGCGACGGTCCGCCGCACGCGGCACCGGCGCGATCGCGCCCATGAGCGTGAGGCCGGCGGCGGCCAGCAATGCGGCGCGGATCATTCGTCGGGGAACGGCACGTCTTCCAACCCAGGACCGGCGGCGTGGCGCGACACGGGACCGTGGGCTGCGCTATATGGCTCCGCGAACGGCACCGCGGCGCGGGCCTGCGAGCCCCCCGGCCACGCGATGGCGCCGATGGCACAGTGTGCGAGTTCCAGGTCGGGGAGCGGGACGTCCTGCCGGATGGTGGTGAGTTGCAGCATGAGCCGCACATGCTCGTGCTGACCGGCCAGCTTGGCGGTGTCATCGCGATAACTCACGAACTCGCTGGCCTCGAGTGCCTTCTCGATGGACTGCCAGCGCCGCAACAGCTTCACCGCCGTGCCCTTGCCCACGCTCTTCACGCCGGGAATGTCGTCGCCCTCTTCGCCGCACAGCGCCTTGAACGCCGGCAGGTTGGCCGGGAGCACGCCGAACTTGGCGAGCACCTCGGCCGCACTCCACGGCTTGATGCGCATACCGTTGGGCCCTTTGCCCACGCCCACGTAGGTGGCCACGTCCACGCCGTCGGCCACGAACTGCAGCAGGTCGGAGTCGTTGGAGAGCACCGTCACGCGCGCCTCGGCGCGGAAGCGCGCCATGAGCGAGGCCACGCTGTCGTCGCCCTCGAAGAGCGCCACGCTGACGCTGGCCACCCCGGTGGCTTCCACCCCCTCGCGGATGGGGGTGATGCGCGCGCGCATGGAGCCGGTACGACGGTGCTTGTACGTGGGGAACAGGGCGTGCCGGAAGGTGGGCCCTTCGTGGTCCCACGCGGCGACCACGTGGGTGGCGCCGATGTCCATCGCGGCCCCGCGCGCCATCTGGCACCACAGGCGCACCCCGTTGGTGACGTCGCCGGCGGCCACATGGGCGGCGCGGCCGGCCAGCGACTGGGCGTCAACGACGAGGAGGTGCGGCAGGGTCATCGGGACAAGATAGCGCGGCGACTTCCACGCGGGACGCGTTGCGTCACGAACGCGTCGCCATACTGGCGTGCCGCGTGCGGGTTGGCCGAGATTGCGGTTGACGACGCGTGACGGCCTTCCCACTTCTGGCAGCAGGTGCGCGATGACCACGAATATCCTGATCCTGTGCACGCACAACTCGGCGCGGAGCGTGCTGGCCGAGGGGATGCTGAACCATTGGGCGGCCCGTCTGGGGGTGGACGTGCGGGCGTACAGTGCCGGGAGCGCGCCCAGCGGGCGGGTGAATCCATTGGCGCTGGCCGCGCTGGCGGGGGCCGGAATCGACACGACCGGGATGCACAGCAAGAGCTGGGACCGCTTTGCCGAGGCGGATGCGCCGGCGATGCGGATTGTACTGACCGTGTGCGACAGCGCGGCGGCCGAGGCGTGTCCCGTGTGGCCGGGGAGTCCCGTGCGGGTGCACTGGGGGTATCCCGATCCCTCGCGGGCCGAGGGCGACGAGGCGACGCGGCTGGCGGCGTTCGAGGTGACGCGGGCGGCGATCGGGTACCGGGTGCTGCGGTTACTGGCGCTGCCGTTGGCGACGATGACGGACGAGGCGTTGCGAGCGGCGCTGACGGAGATTGGGGGGGAGTAGGGGCGGGAGGCTTCGGGCTGGAGGCGTCAGGCTGGAGGCGTCAGGCTGGTGGGTGGTGGCCCTTTCCGGGTGTGGGGCGGGGGAGTAGGTTGCAGGAACGTGGAGGCGGCGGTGTGCGCCACCATCGCGGGCGTAATTCAGTTGGTAGAATGCCAGCTTCCCAAGCTGGACGTCGCCGGTTCGAGTCCGGTCGCCCGCTCTGACGTAAAGAGAACCCCAGCAACGTCTTACGTTGTTGGGGTTTCTCCTTTGCGCGGATGTTGGTAGCGGCGGGTAACCATCGGGTAACCGGTAGGCACAACTTCGAACGATTTCGTGCGCGAGTCGCGAAACGATCGAGCGACACTTGTAGGCGCAGGTGACAATTCCTCGGAGTGTTTTGGGTTTCACTGGTATTGCGCATCATGACGCTGATGATTACCAATGTGAGAGCAGCGAGAGATCGCTGGCTTTGAGTGAGACCGGAGACCGACGATCAGTACCGAATTAGCAGTGGCCCTGACCAAGCCAAACGTAGTGGCCGTAAACCGGCCAAACCGTTTCGCGTGAGTCCCGGGCCATTTTTGCGTCCGGGGGTCGCGCCGTGGATGGCATGAAGCCACTCCACGTCGTCATTCTCCGGTATCGCCCGTGTCCCACACCGTTACGAGCGGCGCGCCCGCTCGACTGCTGACGCCGAAGCAAGCTGCGGAGCGGCTCGGCCTCTCGACCAGTACGCTCGCGAAGAAGCGCTGTCTTTCTTCCGCTGGGCCAATGTTTGTCCGCCTCGGAACTGCGATCCGGTATCCGGAAGACGCCATCGAGGAATACATCGCGGCACAGCCGCGCCGACGATCGACCTCCGATCGCCCCTCGTCCTCGACTTGAGTCGACCCGTAGGGCATCGCTTGAGCAGTCCCTACATACGCGTCGGCATTCCGGTGGACCCATCCGAGAGATCGGAACCCGCCCGCTGACGAAGTTCAGAAAAACGCAGTGCCGATCCGGCCTGCGAAAATCTTCACTTGGAGCCCGTATCATGCCCCAGAGTCGAAACGCCGGGAGGAGCCCCACGCTGGCCGACGGCACCGACCACGCCCGCCTCCGCGCCCTCCGCCTCGGCTGCGAGCAGTTCATCGCCGACGCCCGCTGGGACCTGTACTGCACGCTCACCTTTCGGTTCGAGGTCTCCGAGGCCGAGGCCGTCAGGGAATTCGAGCGGAGATACATCCAGCGGCTGCAGCAACGCAGCCAAGGGCCCGTGAAATACTTCGCTGTTGCCGCGAGGAACTGGGCCGAGGGACGTGTCCACGTCCATGCCCTGCTGCGGTTCGTCCGCCCGCTCGCTCGGACGGCATCGAAAGACGCATGGAAGGCGGGGCAAGCGATCGTCGATCCCTTCGACCCTCGGCGCGGTGCTGGCGGCTACATCGCCCGCCACGTCGCCCTTCCGGAGTCCGAGACCATGGTGCGTCAGTAGACCCCCATCCACAGGAACGCGACGAAATGCGACGAAACAGGACACGAGAAGCCGAGGTTGTCGAAGCCCCGCGAACCCTCGACCCCAGCCAGCTCACGGTGCTCGAAGCCCTTCTGGCTGGTAGCACAATAACCGACGCGGCGGCGACCGTCGGCGTTAGCCGAACCACCGTTCATCGCTGGCTCAAGGACGACTACCTCTTCCGGGCGGAAGTAAATGCAGCCCGGCACGCGCTTCGGCAGACGTCGCTGGCCCGTCTCGACGCCTGTCAAGCGACATCAGGAAATGACCCCTTGGCGACATCAGGAATTGACCCCTTGCGGTGATGGGGTCGTGCTCGGATCGCGTTGCTTGGACGCCGTGAGGAGTCCGGCGCGTCGTTTCTCTTTGAGCCGATAGCTCTCG
>JARIEX010000126.1 GCA_031127095.1 Gemmatimonadota bacterium | reverse complement strand
TGTCCCACGCCTGCTCGAGGTCCGTGCGGCTGTAGGCGCGGAACGCCGTGAGCGTCTGCGTGCGCATGATGCCCGGCACCTTCGCGAACTCTTCCGTCACCACCGTCGCGATCCGCTCCAGATCGGCCACGCGGACGATCGCGACGAGATCCCATGCGCCTGAGACGGAATAGACTTCATCGACCCCGTCGATGCCTGCCAGCGCGGTGGCGCACGCGGGAATGCTCTTCGGATCGGCCTGCACCAGCACGATAGTCGTGATCAAGAGTGCCTCGATGGCGTGAGTGAATCGTGGTGGACGGTCACGGAACGGATCAGCCGCCGGTCAGGCAACGGGCAATCCGGGTGATCCCGTCCACGGCAATCGCTTCCGTGGTCGCGTAGCTGGCCCGGATCCAATCGGGGGTGAGGAAGGCATTCCCCGGCACGACGGCGACCTGATGTTCCTCGAGCACCGCCGCTGCGAACGCCGCCCCGGCATCGGCAGCGCCGCGAAAGCCGGCCACGTTGATGTAGACGTAGAACGCACCGGCCGGGTGGACGTAGCGCACCGAGGGGAACGCCGCCAGCGCGGCCACCACCGCATCGCGGCGCGCACGAAACGCCCGCACCATCTCGCCAACCACCGCGTCCGCCTCCTCCGTCCGCGCCAGTGCGGCCAGTGCGGCGTGCTGCGACACGGCCGCCGGATTCGACGTGGTGTGCGACTGGAACGCCGTCATCGCCTTCGACACAGCCAGCGGGGCAATCGTCCAGCCGATCCGCCAGCCCGTCATCGCATAGGCCTTGGCCACCCCATTGATCACGATGAGGTTGTCGCGTGCGGTCGCCACCTCGAGCACCGACTGCGCGCCGCCCTCGTACGCGATGCGCAGGTAGATCTCGTCGGCCAGCACCCACCACCCGAGTTCGGCCGCCAGCTCGAGAATGGCCGCGAGTTCGTCGCGCGTGTACACCGCCCCCGTGGGGTTGCTCGGGGAATTGAGCATCAGCCCCTTCGTGCGCGGCGTGGCCGCGGCCCGCAGCTGGTCGGCCGTGACCTTGAGATCGTTCGCCGGCTCGCCGAACACCGGGACCGACACGGCCCGCGCCAGTTCGACCATCTCGTAGTAGCTCGTCCACGCCGGCGTCGGGATCAGCACTTCGTCACCGGGGCCGAAGCAGCAGACGCAGGCGTTGTACAGCGACTGCTTCGATCCGCTGGAGACCACGACCTCGGCGGCCGTGATCGGCGCGCCATGCGCCAGCCGGCGATTGGCATCGGCCGCGATCGCGTCGCGCAGCGGCAGAATCCCCTCGGTGGCCGTGTACCGCGTGGCCCCGGCGTTCATCGCCGCCACGGCGGCTTCGCGAATGAAGGCCGGCGTGTCGAAATCAGGCTCCCCGGCACCAAGGTCGATGATGGCCAGCCCGGCGGCCTTGAGCGCGCGCGCCTTGGCGGCAACCGCCAGCGTCGCAGATTCCTTCATTCGGGCGATGTTGGCGGACGGCTGGAATTCCAGAGGCATGGTCGGCGCGCGAAACGGGAATGGAGGGAGCGTGCGGGACGGACACGGGGCGCAGCAACGCCCCGGCGGCACGCCATTCGCTGCGCCGCCCCCTGCAGTTCGGGGCCGGCGCGCGCTATCTTGAAAAGCTGGGTTGACGACAGACCCGACGGCGCGTGACCGCAGGGCGGTCCACGGCCGGGCAGGAGACGGCGAACAGACGCAATTAAGCGCGGCCCACGGGGGCGCGCTACGCGGGTTCACCGCAGGACGTTCCGCGCCACAGGGGCGCGACAATCACTGGCCGTTGGGCGGCCAGGCTGACCGACAATCGATGGGGTGGGGCGTGGGCGAGCAAGAACGGGAAGAGACGTCGCCAGGGGCGACGCGGAGCCAGCACGTGGTGCTGCAGGGACCCGCCGATCTGCGGATGATGAGCGCCGCCATGCGTCCGGGGCTCGAACGGAGCCGCGGCGTGCAGCGCGTAGCGGCACCGACGTGCCTGGTGATCACCCCCACGGTCGAGCAGGCGCTCAGCGCCGCCGAGCAGGCGCGGCTGTTGCTGGCCGATGAGTCACTCCGTGTCGTGCCGGTGTCCTCGGCCATCCGCGCCCGGCGTGTGCTGGCGGCCGGCCCGGTCGCCGTCGTGACCGGCACCGCCGCCGACCTCCTCGCGCTCCGCTCCGAAGCCGCCATCGACCTGCAGCATCTGCAGGTGCTGGTGGTATTCAGCCTCGATGAAATCCTCGCCGAGAAGAGCGGCGAGACGCTGCAGGCGCTGCTTGGCGATGCGCCGGACGACATGATGCGCGTGGCGACCATCGACAGCGAGACGGATGAGATCGACGCGTTTCTCGAAGCGCAGCTGCGGCGCGCCCGTCGGCTCACGCCGCTACTCACCGGCGAGACACCGCTCGCCATGACGCCGAGCTTCGTGATCACCTCAGCCGGCGGACGCGCGGATGCCCTGCGCGGCATCCTCGACGAAGTGGACCCGCCGTCGGTGGTCGTCGTGGCGGCCACCGAGGCCGGCCTGCGTGACGCGCAGGCGGCGATTACCCGCATGGGGATGGTGGTCGACGGATTGAACGTGCAGGTGGTGCGTCAGGCCACGTCGCAGCACGTGGCGCTCGTGGTGCTCTGGGAGGCGCCCGCCTCGCACGACGCGCTGGTGGAGGCGTTGACCGCCCGCCCCGTCGATGCCGTGGCACTGTTGCTCCCCGACGAACTGGCCGCGTTCCGCCGCATGACGGCGGGGCTGGCGGAAGCCTGGACGCCCACCGTGCGCAAGGCGAACGCCGAGAGCCGCGTGCAGACGCTGCGCACGGCGCTGCGCTCCACACTGGCCAACTCCGGCGGCACGTCGGCGAGCGAGATGGCGCTGCTGGCGCCGTTGCTCGATACGCACGACGCGCTGGAAATCGCCGCCGCCGCGCTGCGGTTGTACGAAGGGGCACGCCGCGATGCCCTCACGGTGCGCGCGAAAGCGGCCACCGCCGGTCCGACGCGCACGCCGCTGTCGGCTGGCGGCCGCCCCGACGCCCCAGCGGCCACCGGCAAGCAGCGGGTCTTCCTGGCCGCGGGCAAGCGCGACGGTGTGCGGATCGGGGACATCGTGGGTGCGGTGGCCAACGAAGCCGGCATTCCGGGGGAGCGCATCGGACAGGTGGAATTGTTCGAATCGCATGCGATCGTGGAGCTGGTGGCGGACGATGCCGCCAAAGCGGTGCAGGCCCTGGGCAGCGTGTCGCTGCGCGGCCGTCGGCTCAGTGCGCGCATCGACGAGCGCACCGGCGATGCCCCGCGTGGCGGAGACCGTGGAGGAGACCGGGGCGGCGCACGTGGCCCGCGGAGCGAACGGACGTTCGGTCCGCCGCGCGGTGGACCGCGCCGTGACGCCGGCGACCGTCCAGCGCGGCCCTCGTTCGGTGGGGACCGGCCGGCCCGGCCGTCGTTCGGCGGCGACCGTGGACCGCGTCCGGAAGGACGTGGTGGTCCGCCGCGTGGCGGCCCGCCGCGCGCGGCCGATGAGCGGCTGGCGTTCGGCGACCGCCCGGTGCGCGAGCGCGCCGAAGGGCGGGCCGAGTGGTCGGAGCGTGGTGAGCGGATGCAGAACGCGAGCCGCAAGCCGCGTCCGAACACCGAACCGGGCACCGAGGGCTGACCATGAGCAGCAGCTTCCAGGTCTCCGGGGGATGGATGGAGGTCGTGGCCGGCTCGATGTTCAGCGGCAAGACCGAAGAGCTGTTACGGCGTGTGCGGCGGGCCACCATTGCCCGCAAGCGCGTGCAGGTGTTCAAGTCGCATCTCGATGACCGGTATGCCGGGTTGTGGAGCGTGTCCAGCCACGACCGGCGCACCTTCGAGGCGATTCCGGTTGACTCGTCGGCGCAGATTCTGCTGCGTCTCGATCCCATGGCGCAGGTCATCGCCATCGACGAGGCGCAGTTCCTCGACGCTGGGATCGTGCAGGTCGCGTCGAGCCTGGCGGATCGCGGCCGACGCGTGATTCTGGCCGGGATCGACAGTGATTTCCGCGGCGAACCGTTCGGCCCCATGCCGCAACTCATGGCCGTGGCCGAACTGGTCGACAAGCTGCACGCGATCTGCGTGTTGTGTGGTGCGCCGGCCAGTCGCAATCAGCGGCTGATCGGCGGGAAGCCGGCCCCGTACGATTCCCCCACCATCATGGTGGGGGCCGCCGACGCGTACGAAGCCCGGTGCCGTGCCTGCCATATGGTGCCGCGCCCCACCGAGGCGCAGCAGCAGCTCCTCTAGCGCGCCCGGCGATCAGCGCGGCTGTTCGATCGCCCGCTGCATGGCGGCCGCCAGCTGCGCACTCGTGAACGGTTTGCTCACGAAGGGCAGGTTGCGCGCATCGATTTCGCGGCGCGCATCGGGATTCACGCTGTAGCCGCTCACCGCGACGATCGGGATGACCGGGTATTCGGCCGTCACGATTTCAATCAGTTCGAGCCCGCTCATCCCCGGCATGGTCAGATCGGTGACGATCATCGACACCTGCGCGGCATGCAGCGCCAAAATGTCGAGGGCCCGCTGCGCGGACGTGGCGGTCACCACCGCGTGCCCGAGCTTCTCGAGGACCCGCCGCCCGATGTCGATCAGCAGCGGGTCATCGTCCACCAGCAGGACACTCTGCGCATTGGGGGCGATCACCGCCGACGCCGCCGGTGTGGCGCGCGTCGGGCCGGCGCCGGGCGCCGGAAAGTAGAGCTTCAGCGTCGTCCCCGCCCCCGGAGACGAGTCGCATTCGATGAAGCCGCGACTCTGATGCACCAGCCCATGCACCGAGGCGAGCCCCATCCCCTTGTTGAGCCCGAATTCGTGCGTCGAGAAGAACGGTTCGAAGAGCCGCGCCTTGATCTCCTCACTCATGCCGGTGCCGGTGTCGCTCACGGACAGCCTGGCGTACGGCCGCGCCACGGTCCCATCGTCGGCATTCGGTGAACGCGTGACGACATCGGCGGTGGCGAGCACCAACGTCCCGCCGGCCGGCATCGACGCGATCGCATTGTCGACCAGCGCGCGCAGCGCATCGAGCAATCGCGTGCGATCGACCGCGGCATGCACCGCCCCCGCGGCCGGCTCCACGCGCACCGTGATCGCGAGGGGCACTTCATCCCGGATGACGGGCAGCTGGTCACGCAGCAGCGAGTTGAGCTCGACCACTTCCGACCGCAGCATCTGACGGCGGCCGAAGGCCAACAGCCGCCGCGTAAGCTCCTCGGCCCGGTCAGTGGCGCGCTCGATCGCCTCGAGATCCTCGCGGTACGGCGACGTGGGACCGATGCCGTCGCGGAGGAACCCCGTGGAGCCGCGCAGCACGGTCAGGAGGTTGTTGAAGTCGTGGCCGATGCCGCCGGCCAGCTGCCCGACTGCCTCGAGCTTCTGCGCCTGCCGCAACCGTTCCTCGGAGCTCCGGGCGTCGGTGACATCGGTGAACACCGCGACCGAGGCGTGCGGCCGCTGCTCCCCGGCCCGAATCAACGGATCAGCGGTCACGTTGAGCCACGCAAAGGTGCCGTCCCCACGCTGCACGCCCATGAGCGCGCGCGGCTGGCTCCGCCCGGTCCGCAGGGCGATCATCGCGGGGTGCGATTCCGGCGGCCATGGGGACCCGTCTTCGTGGACCGCCTGCCACTCACGGTCGATCGGCTTGAGCCCGAGCAGCTGAGCGCCCGACAGCCCCAGAATACGCTCGGCACTGGGATTGAACGACCAGATGGCCCCGGTGTCGTCATGCAACACCACACCCTCCTGCATCCCGGCGATGACGGCGCGGAACCGGGCTTCCGACTCGCGCAGCTGCCGCTCCGCGCGCACCCGGTCGGTCGTGTCCTGGATGATGATGTGCAGCACGCGGCGCTGCGCGATCGCGACGACGCCGATGAACGATTCCACCTGACGGAGTTCTCCGTTGGCGATCCGGTGCTCCCGCGGCGCACGGAGTCCGGTCCCCGTCGCGATCGCCGACGTGGTGTCGCGCCAGTGATCCGGGGCGATGGCCTCGAGGTCGGTGACGTACATCGCCCGCATCGTCTCGCGCGGCCACCCGTAAAACGCGACGGCGGCGGGATTCACGTCCACGATCTGCGCCGTGTCGATGTCGGCGAGCAGCTGGATCGCGCCGTTGTTTTCAAACAGCTGCCGATGACGGGCCTCGCTCTCCTCGAGCGCCATCCGTTCGAGCTGCCGCGGCGTGATGTCGCGCGAGGAGATGGCGACGGCATCGCCATGCACGGGCACGAGTTGGCGCTGCAGCCAGCGTAACGGCTGCCCCGGCAGCGGGGCGAGTTGCGTCGTCTCCAGCGGTGCGCCCGTGATCAGGACGGCGCAGCACTGCTCCCAGAGATTCCAGCCCCGGCTGCTGGCGAACACGTCGAGCAGCGACAGCCCCAGCAGCGACTCGCGGCTGCGGTCGACCATGCGGGCCGCCCGTTCATTCACCTCGAGAATATCGAACCGGTCGATCGTCCCGTCGTTCGTCCGGTGCGCCCGCACGATGACGAACGCATCGAGCCCGGCCTCCATGACGTCACGCAAGCGCGTCGCCGACTCACGCAGCGCGTCGGAGGCGACTTCCTCGCCGGTCACGTTCCGGGCATGCCCCAGCAAATGCGTGGCACCGCCGTCCTGCCCGCGGATTACCGTCAGGCGCGTTTCCAGCACGAGGCGCGAAGCGCCGGCCGTGACTTCTTCGCGATACGCGATCGGCTCGGGTGCGGCGAGGGCCTGCGCGCACCGCGACAGCATCTGTGCCGACTCCTCCGCGGAGAACACCTCCTGCGGCACCTTCCCGATGATCTGCTCTGCCCGCAGCCCCGTGGCCGAGAGATAGGTGCTGTTCACCGCCTCGCAGCGGAACTGCCCGGCCCCCTCAATGCGCAGCAGGAACGCCATGTCGTGGATATTCTGCGTCAGCAACCGCCACTGCCCTTCGCGCTCCGCTGCCGCACGCAGCCGGTGCGCCTGTTCCGTGACGTCCCGCAGGTGTACCACCCGGACCGGCTGGGCCTCGACGGTGCCCGCATCGCGGATCTGCGCTTCCCACACACGCTCGGCATCCGCGGCGCCGACGGCAAACTCGACGCGCTGCGATGTGCCGGCGGCGAGATGCGCCGCGACCCACTCCGCGAGCACACCACCGGCCACCCCGCGCGCGCAGTCGGCAAGCTGTTGCCCGCGCAGCGCGTCGGCGGGGCTGGCCAGCAACATCGCCGCCGCCCCGTTCGCCTCCAGAATCCGTCCCGCAGGATCGGTCACAATGAGCGCGTCATCGAGCGCCGTGATGGCAGCCCGGAACAGCGCGGTGGTGTCGGAGGGAACGGAGGACACGGAGCGGACGCAGGAATGGCGGTCCCACCTGGACGGCGTCGCCCGTGGTGACCGTCTGCAATGTGCACGCCGACAGGCGTGCCCGGCAGGGGATGAAACGACCCGAGGCGTGACGGTGCGTGACCATCGCATGGGGCACGGCGTCTTGTCGCTGATGCCTTTGTCAAGTCCCCTCACTCCTGAACGGATCGTCGCATGGGTGTAATCGCGACGCTCCTCGCACACGAGCCCCGGCTCGCGCGGCTGCGGTCCGCCGCGCGCGACCGGTACCGCTTCGTCCCGTGCGAGGACTGGACCTCCCTCACCCGCGCCTGCGAACGCGGGCCGGTCAACGTGGTGGTCTTCGACCTGTACGTCGACGGCCGCGCCGACTTCGAGCGCGTGCGGCAACTCCGCATCCGGGTGCCCCGCGCCGCGCTGGTGGCGTACGTGGACCTCACCCGCGAGCGCGCCAAGGACATGTTCGACGCCGGTCGGTGCGGCATCGATGTGCTCGTGGTGGCGGACGAAACCGACACGCCGCAGATGCTTGCCGCGCTGCTGGATCAGGCCGAAGCCCGCAGCGTCTCGAGCCTGCTCAAGCCCCATCTCGCGGGGCTGCGCAGCGTCGTGCGCGACTCGGTGATGTTGTCGGTCACGCGCGCCCACGAGCGGCTCACGCCGGACAGTCTGGCCCGTCTGATCGCCGTGTCACGGCGCTTGCTGTCGAAGCGCCTCGAAGGCGCGGAACTGCCCCCGCCGCACCAGCTGATCACGTGGGGTCGCCTGATCGTCGCGGCCAGCATGCTCGAGGATGGATCGCGCAGCGCCGATGGCGTGGCCGGCGCCCTCGACTTCCCCTCGGGCAGCGCCTTCCGGAACACGTGCCAGCGATATCTCGGGTGCACGCCGCACCAGATCCGTCTGCGCGGCGGCGCCGGCTGGGTGATTCAGGAGCTCCTCGTGAACCGCGAGAAGCGCCGTGAGATCTCCGACGCCGACGACGACTTGCAGGACAGCGCCGCGGCCTAGCAGGGCCTGCGACGCAACGTGGTGACGAAGGGCCCCGGCGATCCGGGGCCCTTTTTCGTATACATTCCGGTCATGCGGCAATTCGCGCTCACCGGAAACATCGCCAGCGGCAAGAGCACCGTGGCCGCGCTGCTGGCCGCGCACGGGGCCACGATCATCGACGCCGACCAGCTGGCGCGGGACGCGGTCGCCCCGGGGACGCCGGAGTTGGCCCGCCTGGTGGAACACTTCGGCCCCGGCGTGCTGCAGGACGACGGCACCCTCGACCGCGCCGCGCTGCGGCGCCGTGTCTTCACCGATCCGGTGGCCCGGGACGCCCTGAACGGCATCGTCCACCCCGCTGTGGCCCGCCTGCGGGCACAGCGCGTGGCGGAGGCCGCCGCACGCGGAGACGCGGTGGTGATCTCCGACATTCCGTTGCTCTTCGAGGTCGGGCTCGAGCACGCCTTCGACGGCGTGATTCTGGTGGACGCGCCGGCGCCGGTGCGCCTGGAGCGCCTGATCCGCGACCGCGGGCTGTCACGCGAGGAGGCGCAGGCCATGATGGACGCGCAGTGGCCCGCCGAGCGCAAACGCGCCGGCGCCACGTGGATCCTCGACAACGACGGCCCGAAAGCCCAGCTGGCCGCGCGCGTGGCCGATCTCTGGCCGATGCTGCAGACGCTTCCCCTCCGCGCTGCATCGGCGGATACTTTACACTAACTGGTTTTTTCTTCTCATCTGGAGCCATCGTGTCGAACATCCCCGCCGATCTGCGCTACACCAAGGAGCACGAGTACGTCCGCCCCACCGACGACGCCGGCGTCGTCGCGATCGGCATCACGGATTTCGCGCAGGGTGAGCTGGGCGACATCGTGTACGTCGAACTGCCGAAGCCCGGCACCGCGTATGGCCCGCACGACGTGTTCGGCACGGTGGAAGCCGTGAAGGCCGTCTCGGAGTTGTACATGCCCGTGGCCGGCGAAGTGGTCGAGATCAACGGACGCCTCGACGGCGAGCCGGCGCTCATCAACACGGACCCGTACGGCGACGGCTGGATGATCAAGGTGCGCGTCGCGGCCGGCGGCGACGCTGGGCTGCTGTCGGCCACCGAGTACAAGGGCGTGGTGGGCGAGTAAG
>JARIEX010000125.1 GCA_031127095.1 Gemmatimonadota bacterium | reverse complement strand
CCATCCGCTCGCACGATCAATTCAACACCACGATCTACGGCCTCAATGACCGCTATCGCGGCATCAGCAACGGCCGTCGCGTCGTGCTGCTGCACGCCGACGACATCGCCGCGCAGGGCTTCGCCGACGGTGACACGGTGGATCTGGTGAGCCACTTCCGTGGGGTGCAGCGGCGCGCCCAGAACTTCCGCATCGTCACGTACGCGATCCCGCGCGGCTGCGCGGCCACGTACTTCCCGGAAACGAACGTGCTGGTGCCCATCGACAGCGTGGCGGCCGGCAGCCGCACGCCGACGTCGAAGTCGGTGATCATCTCGCTCGAGCGTGCGGCGGGGCATGCCTGAGCCGCTGCGCGCTTCGCTGCGCGCTTCGCTACTCGGTCCGCTGCGCGGGCTGGTCCTCACCGGTGGCGCCAGCACGCGCATGGGACAGGACAAGGCCACCCTCGTGTACGGGCACGCGCCGCAGTGGCGCGCGGTAGCGGAGCTGCTGGAGCAGTGCGGCGCCGAGGTGTTCTGGTCGTGCACCGCGGCGCAGGCGGCCGCGTGGGAGCTGGGCGATCGGGCGCTCTGCGACCTCGTGCCCGGACACGGTCCCGCCAGCGGCCTGCACGCCGCGTTCTCGCGTGCTCCCGAGGGCGCGTGGCTGGTGGTGGGGTGCGACTATCCGCACCTCGAGGCGCCGGACCTGCAGCGTCTGATCGACGCCCGTGCCCCCGCCGTCGAGGCGGTGGCCTATCAAAACGACGCCACGGGGGAGATCGAGCCCATGCTGTCGCTCTGGGAGCCGGCCGCACAGGGGCAGTTCCTGCACGCCTTCGCGGCGGGCGACGACAGTCCGCGCCGTGCGCTGCGCCGGTGCGCGCTCCAGGTGCTCACCCCACGCACACCGCACGTGCTGGTGAACCAGAACACACCACGCACCCCGAACGCCCCCCGAATGTCCTCGTCGTCCGGAACGCTCTAACATCCGGCGCATGAGTCTCGCCCAGTACCACGTCGATCCCCACACCGGCTTCGTGCCGTCCGTCCCACCGCTGCGCCGGCTCCCCGAGCCGTTCGCGGCGTGGGACGCGCTCGTGCCGGAACTCCCGGCGCGCATCCGGTCGCGGCGCCTGCGTGGCACCCTGCGCGCGATGCCGGTGCTCGACGCCAACACGCTGACCACCGACGCGGAACGCGAGCGCGGCATGCTGCTGCTCACGCACTTCGCGAACGCGCACGTGTGGGGCGGCGACACCCCGGAACTGTCGATTCCGCCGTCGGTGGCGGTGCCGCTCTGCGCGCTGGCCGCGCAGCTGCAGCGTCCGCCGATCGCGCACTACGCCACCACCACGCTCACCAACTGGCAGCTCATCGACCCCAACGAACCGGTGTCGGTGGACAACGCCCGCACGCAGGTGCAATTCCTCGGCGGCGTGGACGAAGATTGGTTCTTCATCGCGTCCATGGGCGTGGAGCTCGCGGGCGCCCCGTTGCTGCCCGTCGTGGCCGCCGCCGCCCTGCAGTCACGGGAGGCAAGCGACGACGAGCTGACCGCATCGCTGACCACGTTTGCAGAGGGGATGGGCGCCGTGCACGCGGCCCTCGAGGCGGTACGCCGCTGGTGCGACCCGGCCACGTACTATCTGCGCGTCCGGCCCTTCGTGACCGGCTGGCCGGCGCCCGGCGTGGTGTACGAGGGCGTGTCCGACGAGCCACGCCGGTACATCGGCGGCAGCGCCGGACAGAGCGCGCTCCTGCAGCTGTTCGACGCCATGCTGGGGGTGTCGCATCCGGCATCTCCCGCGGGCGCGTATCTGCGATCGGTGCGCGACTACATGCCCACCGCGCACCGCGCCTTCGTGGAGGACATCGAGCGCGACGCACGGGTGCACGCGCGGGCGCAGCAGGGGTCGCGCGCACTGCAAACCGCCTACAACGACGCCGTGCAGCAGATCGTGACGTTCCGCGACGCGCACATGCGACTGGCCCACGATTACATCGTGACACCGTCGGGGGCCGCCCGCGACACCATGGGCACCGGCGGCACCGCCCTCGACACTTTTCTGCGCGGGGCGCAGCAGTCCACCGGCGCGGCCCGCGTATGATCACCCCACCGACCGTGTCCACCGGAGCGCACGTGACCGAACCACCCACCGCCGAGGCGATCGCGGCCCTCGACGCCGCCGATCCGCTCCGCGCTGTCCGCGACCGCTTCACGCTGCCTGACGGCGTGATCTACCTCGACGGCAATTCGCTGGGCGCACTGCCCACCGCCACCGCTGCGCGCGTGGCCACGGTGCTGCACGACGAATGGGGCACGGGGCTCATCCGCAGCTGGAACAGCGCCGATTGGATCGGGGCGCCGCAGCGCGTGGGCGCCAAGATCGCGCAACTCGTTGGCGCCGCGCCGCACGAAGTCATCGCCGCCGACTCCACCTCCGTCAATCTGTACAAGCTCATCGTGGCCGCGCTCACCGCGCAGCCGTCGCGCACGGTGGTGCTGTCGGAGCCCGGCAACTTCCCCACCGATCTGTACATGATCGAGTCGGCGATGCAGGCCGTGGGCGGCGGGCATCGGCTGGTGCTCGCGCCGCGTGACGAGATCGCCGCGCGCATCGACGACGACACGGCGCTCGTGCTGCTCACCCATGTGCACTACAAGACCGCCGAACTGCACGACATGGCGGCCCTCACGGCGGCGGCGCATGCGCGCGGCGCGCTGATATTGTGGGACCTCAGCCACAGCGTCGGTGCTGTCCCGCTCGACCTGCGCGGATGCGGCGCCGACCTGGCGGTGGGGTGCGGCTACAAGTTCCTCAACGGGGGGCCGGGTGCGCCGGCCTTTTTGTTCGTAGCCGAACGACATCACAACACACTCGCGTCACCGCTGGGTGGATGGATGGGACATGCGCGGCCGTTCGCGTTCGTGGATCACTACGAGCCGGCCCCGGGCGTCGCGCGCTTTCTGTGCGGCACTCCGCCCATCGTGGCGTTCGCGGCGCTCGAGAGCGGCGTGGATCTGCACCTCGAGATGGACATGCAGGTAATCGCGCAGAAGTCACGCGCGCTGGCGGCCCTGTTCATCGATCTCGTGGCCGCGCACTGCGCGCCGTACGGCCTCACGCTGGTGGGTCCGCCGCGCGGCGCCCCGCGCGGCAGTCATGTGTCGTTCCGGCACCCCGAGGGCTACGCGATCATGCAGGCACTCATCGCCCGCGGCGTCATCGGTGACTTCCGGGCCCCCGACATCCTTCGCTTCGGGCTCACGCCGTTGTACCTGCGCTACGCGGACATCGCGCAGGCGGTGTCGATTCTCGAGACGGTGCTGCGCACCGAGGCGTGGCGCGCCCCCGAGTATCAGGTGCGGCAGGCGGTCACCTAGCCTATCGTCACGACGACGGCCCGCCCGCCGCGCCCTTCTCTCTTCTTGCTCACGAGTCCTCCCATGCGCGTGCGGTCCCCCCGTGCCACCCGACGTCACGCCCTCCTCGCGGTACTGCTCGTCGCCGCGCCGCTCGCGAACGCCCTCCGGCCCGCCGCCCTGCAGGCCCAGCGCGCCGCCACACCGGTGCGCTCCCGGGTGTCGGCCCCGGCGCCCGCGGCCGGCACAATGCTGCTGCACGCCGAACCGATCGCGCTGCAGCGCGGCGGGCTCATGATGGCGGAGCGCGGGATCATCGTCGTGCCCGTGAACCGCCGCGCACCGGCGCGTGGCGTGCTCACCCTCGAGGTGTACCGCTTCCGCGCCACGCGCCCGCAGGTGGGTGCACCGCCCATTTTCCTGCTCTACGGCGGCCCCAACTTCCTGGGGCTCGAGCCGTTGCTGGCACAGAAGGGCTACTACGAGCAGCGCCTGCGGGCGCTCCACGCCACGGCGGATCTGGTGGTCGTGAGTCAGCGCGGGATCGGCCCGTCCAAGCCGACCACGCTCATCGAGGGGCCGCGGCCGTTCCCGCTCAGCCACGCCGTCACCGCCGCCGAAGAGGCCGCGGCGTACCGCGACGCCGCCGCGCGGGCGAAGGCGGCATGGACGCAGCAGGGGCTCGATCTCACCGGCTTCACCGTACTCGAGGCAGCCGCCGACCTCAATGACGTGCGCCGCGCGATGGGCTACGACCGCATCGTGCTCTGGGGCGGCAGCTTCGGCTCGCACTGGGCCATGGCCACCATGCGTCGCTATCCGTCAATCGTGGCGCGGGCCGTGCTGCGCGGTATGGAAGGTCCCGATCACACCTACGACATACCGTCGGACGTGCTGGGCGCGGTGCGGCGCATCGCCGCCGAAGCGGACACCGCCAGCGCGCTGCGCGGGATGATTCCGCCGGGCGGTCTCATGGCCGCGCTCGATTCCGTGCTCGCCCGCGTGAGTGCGCACCCCGTGATGGTCACCGTCACCGGCGCAAAGTCGGGACGCACGGACACGGTACGCATCGGCGTCGAAGATGTGCGCGAGGCGGCCATGGGCTACACGAAGACGGCCTCCTCGCGCGACGGCATGCGCAGCTGGGCGGCCGACATCATCACGATGTACCGCGGCGATTTCACCGGCCTCGCGCAGAGCCGCGTGGCGAAGCGCGACACGGAGACGTTCCGGACGGCCAGCTACTTCATGCTCGACTGCGGCTCGGGCATCACCGCCGCACGATCGGCGCAGATCGCGGCCGATCCGGCGGTGCGCGTGCTCGGCCCGCTCGGCGTCGATTACCGCGAGTCGTGTCCCAGCTGGAACATCGACCTGGGCGATGCCTTCCGGCAGAACTTCACGTCGGCGATTCCCATGGTCATCTCGCAGGGCGACTACGACGTGTCCACCCCCATGGAAAACGCGCGCGAGCTCGCGCCCTTCTTCACCAACAGCACGCTGGTCATCGTGCACGGCGGGTCGCACCCCGCGCTCGACGACGCCATGGACGCGCTGCCGGCGTACGCCGAGGCGATTCTCACCTTTGCGCGTACCGGCTCCAAAGCCGGGCTGCCGTCGTCGGTGCAGCTACCGGCCATCCGCTGGGTGGTGCCGCCGTCGCGCTGAGCGGCGGCGGCATGAACTGCGCGGGACGCGAGAAGCGCGAGGCTAGAAGCGCGAGGCCGTGAGCGTCACGTCGGCCTCCTTCCACACGGTGGCCAGCTGCCCGCGCACGGCGCGCGCGGCCGGCATCTTCCCCTGCGCGTCCAGGCTGGCCGCCAGACCGAACAGCGACCAGCCGTTGGCCGGAAACTTCACGAGGTCGGCGCGATACACCTTCTCGGCCTCGGCGGCCTGCCCGGCGCTCAGCAGCGCCGCGCCGAGCGAATGGCGCATCGGGTAGTACCACGTGGGCGGCTCGTTGTACACCAGCGCATCTTCGAGGGCGACGGCGGCGCGGAAGAACGTCACCGCCTGCACCGGCTGCCCACCACGACGCGCGATTTCACCCTGCAGCGCGGCCACGGCAATCTGCAGCGCCACGCCATTGTCGTTTTTCGGAAACACGGCGGCCCCGGCACGCAGCTTCGCCAGATCGCCGCGTGCGGCCGTCGCGTCACCCAGTGCGGCGTGCGCGACACCGCGTGCATACCACGTCATGGCGCGCATGAAGGGCAGTGAGTCGCCCGGCACCGGTTCGGCCAGCACCGCGCGCCACTTCCCGAACGTCACCAGCGTCAACGGCACGATCGGCGTCACCGACTCCACCCACGGCACCGTCCGCACGGCGTCCGCGGAGAGCCGCGCGGCGGTCTCGCGCGCCGCGGTGATCGCCGTGGCGCTGCGCCCCACCATCGTCGCCGCGAAGGCGAGGAAGTGATAGTTGTGCGGATAGTACCCGTTGGCGTAGATGCCGCGGCGCGCCACACCGGGTCCTTCGAACAGCTCCCCGTCCACGTGCGCGGCATGCGCGTTGATGCGGATGGCATCGGCCCAACGCCCCGTGCGGATGTACACGTGCCCCGGCATGTGCACGATATGTCCGGCACCGGGCATCAGCGCCGCCAGCCGTTCGGCGCACGCCAGCGCCCGCTCGGGGTGCATCGCCTCCACCGCGTGGATGTACAGGTGACACCCGCCGGGATGCTTCGGATTGCGCGCCAGCACGCCCTCGAGGCGCGACAACAGCAGCGCGGTCCCCGCGCGCGGCCGGCCATTCGGCTCCCAGTAGTTCCACGGCGCGAGGTTCATCAGCGCGTCGGCGTGGAGCACCTGCATTTCGTCGTCGCGCGGCGTGCGCGCCGCGAGCGCGCCGATGCGCTGCGCCCACGCGGAGTCCAGCGCGGCGCGGTCCGCCTTCGGCACGGCGGCATAGCGCACCGCCAGCGCCTCGATCAGCGCCCGTTCCCCCACCGACACACCGGCCGCCGCCCGACGTGCGCGTGTGATGGCACGAAACGCCTGCACGCCGGAGGCCGAATCCATGGCGGCGTTGATGTTCGGGCCCAACGCATAGGCGGTGCCCCACGCGCACATCGCACAGCTGGGGTCGATCTGCTCGGCGGCCTCGAAGGCGCGGATGGCCTCGTGGTGGTTGAACCCCCACAGCAACCGCAGCCCCTGATCGAAGTACTGCTGCGCCAGCGGCACGCGCACCGTGATGGTGTAGTGATGCGCCCCCAGATTGGTGTACAGCGCCGGCCGTGCACCAGGCGCCCCCGGTGCCGCCGGTGTCACGTGATGGGGCTGCGCCGCGAGTGAGGGGGCGAGCGAAAGCGCGAAGGTGCACAGCGTCGCCAGCACGAACGAAAACCGCGAGCGCAAGATCATGGGTTGACACTCCGGAGCGGGATGGCCGTGCACGGCCGACAACGCCACCACCCGGACCCGGCGATCACCGGACGGCAGGGGACGGGGTAATCACGAAGCTTACGGGGCCACACGCCGGCGACTGCGGTTGATGGGCGGCGCGTGGGCGCGGCACGCGCGTCGGCGCGGTGGCGACATCGTGCACCACGAGGCGCGGCGTGACCGTGTAGCGCCCGGGCACGGTCAGGTCGAACACCTCGGTGAGATCGAGGCGGGCCGTCCGTGACTGCTGCGGCGCGAGGCGCAGGTATTCGTCGGCCGTGGGATCACCACGCTTGACCGATGCGCCGCCATAGGGCACCGGCTGGCCGTCGCGCTGCACCTCGAGGAACGGCTGCAGCCACGCCTCTTCAAACGGGGTGCCCCACGTGAGCACCGACACCGCCGCCGGACCGGGATTGCGAAGGCGCAGCGTGAGCGCCACCGGCTGCCCGGGGGCCGCCGCCGGTGGCACGCGCCACGTGCACGTGAGCACCGGCGGGGGAAATACCGCTTCGGAAGACGCCGCCACGAACAACACCGGTACCGCGCCGGACGGCGCGCTCACCAGCAGCGCGGCAAGCCACCGTCCGGACCGCCACCGGCGACCGGCATTACGGCAGAACCGGCGTGTTCTCCGCGAAGTACTCATGATTGTCCGCGTTATCGATGGCCCGGAGCGGATTGCTGATGGCGAGACTCGCCGCCCCCGACTGGCCGTACACCCAGTCGTCCGTTCCCGCCACTACGGTGAAGTGGCTCATCTCGTGAATCAGCGTGCCGGCCTTCGAGTCGGTACCAGTCATCGTCGCGCTCCAGAACGCCTTGCACACGTAGATCTTGTAGGGTCGGGTCGGGTACACGTACGCGAAGTAGGTCTTCTTGCAACCGCAGTCCACCGTGATCGGCTTGGTGGCGAAGGCGGCGTCGATGGCGGTGAAGTTGGTCGTCACCGTGGCGGCACGGGTCGCGTTCACGGCACCGAACCACTTGGTGTACCGGCTGTTCAGCGCGTTGGCCACCATGTACGCCTTGGCTTGCGCCGCGTAGGTGGCCGCCGCCGTCACCGCCGTGGCCACCTGCGTCTGCTGGGTGGCTGTGCAGTTGGTGTAGGTGAGCAGGCCGGCCAGCGCCGATACAGTGGCGGCGCTGTTCGGCCCCACCAGCGTGGACGGACCCGACGCGCTCAGCGAGGCCGAACGTCCGGCCAGCCGGAACGTCTCGCGCGACGACCGGAGCGTCCGCTGTGCATCCGTGGTGCCACGGCTCACGAACTCCACAGTGTAGCGCCCGTCCCGCGACAGGTCGTAGGCGCGCGACAGGTCGATGTCGTAGGTGAGCGTGGCGCCCGGCGCGAGGCTCACGATCTCCACGAGGCGCATGGCACCACGCTTGATGTGCGGCCCGGCGTACGTCACCGGCTGACCATCGCGCAGCACCACGAACTGGGCCAACTCCAGATCTTCCGACGGCAGCTGCCAGTCGGGCACCTGCACCAGCTCCGCCGACCGGTTGGTCACCGACACACGCGCCATGACCGGACCGTCGCCACGGGTGTCCGGCGACAGCGCCACGCGCACGTCGAGCGAGCTGCGCGCCGCCGTGGATGCCACCGGCGCGCCGTCGAGCGACGCCTCGGTCACCGCCGGACGATCGGGGGTGCAGCCGAGCGAGAGCAGCAGGGCCATGGCGGCCGCGGGAAGAGCCTGACGACGGGCGAAGGACACGGGAACGCTCCTTATCGGTGAAAAACATGACGGCGGCTTCGCCGTTCGAGTCGATGCAAATAGTCTAGCATCTCGGGGCCGCAAGGCAACGTGAACGTGACAGAAGGTCTGCCTGACGGCGCCACCCGCCACCAATACGCGGGGGCTACGCGGGGCGGTACGCCGCCCGGTTGCGCCCTTCCCAATTCCGGATGTCATCCAGCGCCGACCGGTTCGTGGGCGCGTACTGGCGACGCATCGCGGGCACCGTGGCGTCCACCGCTGACGCGGCCACGACCGACGCCACCGGAATGCGCCAGTGCTGCCAGCAGGAGAAGTACGTCTCGCCCTCGCCCCACGCGCCCGGCGCGCCCACCCGGTGGGCGGCCTCCAGCGGCTGGTTACCCACGGCGCTCTTGGGGAACAGCGGCACGGCGGTGCACAGCCCCGACGGCGCATCCACGTGCAGCACGAGAAAGTCGTGCCCGTCCACCACCGCCCGGTCACCGGCGGGGCCGAGCACGGCATTGGTAAGCGCACCGCCGAGCGCGCGCAGGACGGCGGTGTCGAGCGTCACCACCAAGCCGGCCGATACGTCTTCCTGAGTCACTGGCATCACAAGCACCTGCGGTCGCGGCACGGGGAGTGGCGACGGATCCGACACCCGACCGGTGCCGTGCCGCCGCCTGCAACCTATCGACCAACCTCTCGAAGCGGACCCGGTCGCGGGGTGGCCACGTCCACGGTGGTGAGGATCCCGCGCGCCGCGTACCGTCGCGCGTGTTCTGACATGATCATGCCGTCGGCTCCGCGCCGTCGGGTCCGCGCCGTCGGGCAAGCGGAACGCACGCGTCCGGAAACACCCGACGCACGAGCACGGCCACACATCGACATTCACGCGAGCGACGCCGTCATCCTGCGCATCACCCTCCCGGCCTTCAATCCCGTCCCGTCACCCGAGGAGCAATCGCATGCCCAGACAGTTCACCGACCGCGCGAGTGCCGGCCAGGCGCTGGCAAAAAAACTCGAGCACCTGCGTGGC
>JARIEX010000124.1 GCA_031127095.1 Gemmatimonadota bacterium | reverse complement strand
GTGGCCGACGCGAGTCCGTTGCCGGTGCTGCTGTACAACATGCCGGCGTACGCGCATCTGGTGCTGAGCCCGGCATTCGTGCACGAGATGGCACAGCACGAGAACGTGATCGGGATGAAGGACAGCGCGGGCAATATTCCGGTGCTGACGGAGTACCTCGAGGCGCAGGGACCGACGTTCCGCGTGCTGACGGGGAGCGGGGCCACGGTGGTGCCGGCGTTGGCTGCGGGTGCGTCGGGGGCGATCCTGGCGATTGCGTTGTATGCGGGGCCGCTGGTGCGGCAGATGATCGACGCGTTCCGCGCGGGCGACGTGGACGGTGCGACGGCGCTGCAGGCGCGTCTGGCGCCGCTGGCGACGGATATCGCCGGTGCGATGGGTCCGGCGGGGATGAAGGCGGCGCTCGATCTGGTGGGGCTGCGTGGCGGCGCACCGCGGAGTCCGCTGTTGGCGGCCAGTGCCGAGGAAGTGGCGACGGTGCGGGCTCGTCTGGAGACGGCCGGCCTGCTGGCGGTGTAGCTCTCCGGAAGCTAGATTCTTACAACGCCCTGCGGATCGTCCGCGGGGCGTTTTTTGTGCGCGGCCGCAGGGCCGCCGGAGACCGACTCGCATGTTCGATTCGACGACGCGCACGGTGGTGGTGGTGGGTGCGCAGTGGGGCGATGAAGGGAAAGGCAAGCTCGTGGATGTGCTTGCCGAGCGCGCGGACTGGGTGGTCCGCTATCAGGGCGGCGCCAACGCCGGCCATACGGTTCACATCGGCGACAAATCCTTCATTCTGCACCAGATCCCCAGCGGCATCCTGCATCCCGGCGTGCGGTGCGCGATCGGCAACGGTGTGGTGATGGATCCGGAGACGCTGTTCACGGAAGTGGACGAACTGATCGCCGACGGCATCGACGTGGAGGGGCGCCTCTACGTGAGCGAGCGGGCGCATCTGGTGATGCCGTATCACAAGCTGGTGGACAAGGCGAGCGCCGCGAGCAAGGCAATCGGCACGACCGGTCGCGGGATCGGTCCGGCGTACGAGGACAAGGTCGCGCGCCGTGGCGTGCGGGTGCTCGACCTGCGCAATCCGGAGCGGCTGCGGGCGCTCGTCACGGCGGGCGTGGAGCGGTCGAATGCCCAGCTCGAACGGTCGGGCTCTGACCTGCGCGCGTCGGTGGACGACACCATCGCCGTGCTCGATGCGCTGTCACCGCGCCTGCTCGGCCTGGCCGAGGATGTGGGGCTGTGCGTGCATCGCGCGATTAAGAACGGTGCCGCCGTGTTGCTGGAGGGGGCGCAGGGATCGATGCTCGATATCGATCATGGCACTTATCCGTTCGTGACGTCGAGCAACACGACCGTGGGCGGTGCGGCGACGGGCGTGGGTATTTCGCCGATGTCGCTCAAGTACGCCCTCGGTGTGGTGAAGGCGTACACCACGCGCGTGGGTAACGGGCCGTTGCCGACCGAACTGGACGAGCCGCTGCAGACGCAGGTGCGCTCGCTCGGGCACGAGTTCGGCGCGACGACCGGGCGCGCGCGCCGCTGTGGCTGGTTTGACGGCGTGGTGGTGCGGTACGCGGCGCGGGTGAACGGACTGACGGGGCTGGCGATCACGAAGCTCGACGTGCTGGATACGCTCGCCGAGTTGAAGGTGTGCACGGGTTACCGGATCAACGGCGAGGTGCACACGGAATTCCCGGCCGACCTGCAGCTGCTGGAACATGCGGAGCCGGTGTACGAGACGTTCCCCGGCTGGATGTCGTCCACGCAGGGTGCGCGGACGCTCGAGGAGCTGCCGCCGGCGGCCCGCGCGTATCTCGACCGGCTCGAGGAACTGTGTGAGACGCCCATCGCCTTCGTGAGCGTGGGGACGCGCCGGGACCAGATCATCGGAGTGCACGCGGTCGTCGAATGACGATGACCGTGGATGTGGCGGTCGTGGGGGCGGGGCCGTGTGGTCTGGCGGCCGCGATCGCCGCGATGCGCGCGGGGCTGTCGACGGCGGTATTCGATCGCGGGTGTCTGGTGAACGGCATCGCGAGCTACCCCACGTACATGACGTTTTTCAGTACGGCGGAGCGGATCGCTATCGGCGGCGTGCCCTTTCTCGTGGCGGCGGATAAGCCGACGCGGCGTGATGCGCTGGCGTACTACCGCGGCGTGGCGTCGCTGTATGACGTGCCGGTGCGGCAGTACGAGACGGTGGAGTCGATGCATCCCGTGGACGGGCCGGCAGAGGCGTCGGGTGAGCGGTCGCCCCGGTGGCTGCTGCGCAGTGTGAAGCGCAGCGGCGAGGTGATGGAGACGGCGGCGCACGCCGTGGTGATCGCCACGGGTTATTTCGGGCGGCCGAACCGGTTGCAGGTGCCCGGTGAATCCTTGCCCCACGTGCGCCATGGCTACGTGGAAGGACACGCCGCGTGGCGCGAGCCGGTCGTGATCGTGGGGGGCGGCAACTCGGCGGTGGATGCTGCGCTCGACATGTACCGGGCTGGTGCGCACGTGACGATGGTGCACCTGGCGCCCACGCTCGACAATGGCGTGAAGCCATGGGTGCGTCCCGAGATCGAGGCGCGGATCCACGAGGGGAGCATCACGGCGCACTACGACAGCCGCGTGGTAGCGATCGAGCCCGACGTGGTGGTGGTGCAGGGGCCGGAGGGGATGGTGCGGGTGCCGGCTACCCAGGTGTACACGATGACGGGGTATCTGCCGGAGACGGGGTTGCTGGCCGCAGTGGGGGTTCCCATCGATGCGGTGAGCGGGATCCCGTCGCACGATCCGCTCTCGATGGCGACGCCCGTCGCGGGTGTCTACCTTGCGGGTGTGATCGCCTCGGGGCTGCAGGCGAACCGCATTTTCATCGAGAACGGCCGCGATCATGGTGACGCGATCGTGCGGCATCTTCTTTCCTGACTTCAACTCTTCGTTTCCGATGGCTTCCCAACCCGACGTGATGGACAAGCTGGTGTCGCTGTGCAAGCGGCGTGGCTTCATCTTCCAGTCCTCCGAGATTTACGGCGGCACGGGCTCGGTGTGGGATTACGGTCCGCTCGGCGTGGAGCTGAAGAAGAACATCAAGGACCGCTGGTGGAACGCGATGGTGCGGTCGCGCGACGATATCGAGGGACTCGACGCGGCGATCCTGATGCATCCGCGCACGTGGGAAGCGAGCGGCCACGTGGCCGGGTTTGTGGATCCGCTGGTGGACTGCAAGACGTGCAAGGGGCGCTTCCGCGCCGACAAGCTGGAAGATGCGCGCTGCCCGCAGAAGCCGAGCAAGCAGCCGGGGCAGCATGATGCCTGTGCGCTTACGGAGGCGCGCAATTTCAATCTGATGTTCAAGACGTACATGGGCGCGCTCGAGGAGAGCGCGAGCGTGGTGTACCTGCGTCCGGAAACGGCGCAGGGCATCTTCGTGAATTTCCTGAATGTGCAGCAGAGCATGCGCCAGAAGGTGCCGTTCGGTATTGCGCAGATCGGCAAGGCGTTCCGCAACGAGATCACGCCGGGGAACTTCATTTTCCGCACGCGCGAGTTCGAGCAGATGGAAATGCAGTTCTTCGTCGAGCCGGGCACGGACATGGCGTGGTTCGAGCAGTGGAAGCAGCTCCGCATGGAGTGGCACCTCGCACTCGGTCTGTCGCCGGAGCGCCTCAAGTTCCACCAGCACGGCGCCGGCGAGCTCGCGCACTACGCGCGCGCGGCCTTCGACGTGACGTTCGACTTCGGCGGGACGCTGGGCTTCCAGGAAATTGAGGGCGTGCACAACCGCGGCGACTTCGATCTCACGCAGCACCAGCAGTTCTCCAGCAAGAAGCTCGAGTACTACGATCAGCTGAACAACAAGCGCTACGTGCCGTACGTGATCGAAACGTCGGTGGGTGCGGACCGCGTGACGCTGGCGGCGCTGGTGAATGCGTACCGCGAGGAATCGGTGGAAGGGGAAGACGAAGGGCGCGTGGTGCTGGGGTTGCACCCGTCCATTGCGCCGATCAAGGCAGCGATCTTCCCCCTCACGAAGAAGGACGGTCAGCCGGAGATGGCGAAGCACATCATGAACGACCTGCGGATGGCGTTCCCGATGGACTACGACGAGTCGGGCTCGATCGGCAAGCGCTACCGCCGTCAGGACGAAGTTGGCACGCCGTTCTGCATCACGGTGGACGGGCAGAGCACGACGGATCAGACGGTGACGGTGCGCGACCGCGACACGCTGGCGCAGGACCGCGTGGACGTGAGCCAGCTCAAGGGGTATCTGGCGGCGAAGCTGGTGGGGTGAACGGGGGGTTCGTCGGAACTGATCACGCAGAGAGGCAGAGGGCGCAGAGAGCGCAGAGGACATTTTTTGTGTCTCTGCGGCCTCTGCGCCCTCTTTTTTCTCTGCGTGATCTTTTCAACGATGCCGGGATCGGTCATTCGTCAACGTAGCCATTGACGATCCGCTGCACGCCGTCGATGAGGCGGTCGCCGCCGAAGTTGATGAGCAGCCCGACGGGCAGCTTCAGGAGCCGGAGGTAGGTGAGCAATTGTCGTTGGTGAATGGGCGCCGGGCGGTCGGTGCACTTGAGCTCGACGGGCACGCGACCGTCGACCAGGAGGTCGACGCGGAAGCCGAATTCGATGCGTGTCCCCCGGTACTCGAAGGGCACGAGGAGCTGCCGTTGGACACGGAGGCCGCGGCGGGTGAGTTCGGCGGCGAGGATCTCCTCGTAGGCCGATTCGAAGAGGCCGGGGCCGAGGTCGGCGTGGATACGAATCGCCGCGTCGATGATGTCGGCGGTGATCTGGTTGATCGGGGGCATGCCGGAGGGTGCGCGCGGTCCGCGAGTTGCGGTCGCCGGACCCAGCCTGCAATGTAGGGATGCCGTCCGCGTGCGGGCGGCCCCGTGGTGCTTCGCCTCCTCATTCCCGACCATGCTGCCACTTCGACCCTTTCTATTCCTTACGGCGCTGTCCATTCCGGCGGCGCTCACGCAGCCTCCTGCCAAGCCGGCGGCGGTGACCGGCCGCGCCGCACCGATGGCCGCGGTGACGCTGGATTCGACGCTGCTCAAGTCGTTCCGCTGGCGCAATATCGGCCCCGACCGCGGTGGTCGTTCGATCGCCGCTAGTGGTGTGGTGGGGCGGAAAAACGAGGCCTATTTCGGCGCTACGGGCGGCGGGCTCTGGAAAACCACTGACGGCGGCGAGAACTGGGCGCCGGTGACGGATGGCCAGATCACCAGCGCTTCCGTGGGCGCGGTGGCGGTGAGCGAGAGCAGCCCCGATGTCGTGTACATCGGCATGGGCGAGTCGGCGATCCGCGGCAACATCATGCCCGGCGATGGCATCTACAAGAGCACGGACGCGGGCAAGACGTGGGCCCACATGGGGTTCAAGACAGTCGATGCCATTTCGAAGATCCGGATCCACCCGAGCAACCCGGACATCGTGTTTGCGGCCGTCTTCGGCAAGTACAGCGTGCCGAGCGCCGAGCGCGGCGTGTTCAAGAGCACGGACGGCGGCAAATCGTGGCGCAAGGTGCTGTTCCGCGACGACAAGTCGGGCGCGGTGGACATCGCGCTGGATCGCAACAACCCGAGCGTGATGTACGCGGCCATGTGGGAAGCGTACCGCAAGGAATATCAGATGTCGTCGGGTGGTCCGGGCTCCGGGCTGTTCAAGAGCACCGACGGCGGCGAGACGTGGACCGAGATCACGCGCAACAAGGGGCTGCCGTCCGGTCTGGTGGGCCGGATCGGTGTGGCGCTCACGGCCGCGAACTCGAATCGCGTGTACGCGCTGATCGAGAACGACAATGGCGGGCTGTTCAAGAGCGACGATGCCGGTGCCACGTGGACGCTGGTTAACAGCGACCGCAACATCCGTCAGCGGGCGTTCTACTACACGCATCTCTTCGCCGATCATCAGAACGCCGACGTGGTGTACGCGCAGAATACGTCGCTGTTCCGCTCGGCGGACGCCGGCAAAACGCTCACGAGCATCGGCAACGGGACGCACGGCGATCACCATGACCTGTGGATCGACCCGGCCGACCCGACGCACCTCGTGGGTGCGAACGACGGTGGTGGTGCGGTGACGATGAACACCGGTGGCAAGTGGACGGAGCAGGACTTCCCGACGGCGCAGTGGTACCACGCGATCACGACGAAGCACCTGCCGTATCACGTGTGCGGCTCGCAGCAGGACAACAGCACGTTGTGCACGCCGTCGCAGTGGAATGCCGGCCGCCCGTACAACGGGCAGCAGGCCGCCGGCGGCATGGCGGTGTCGTATCAGGTGGGTGGTGGTGAGCCCGGGTACATCGCCGCCGATCCGCTCGATCCGGACATCTTCTACTCCGGCACGAACAACGGCGGCTACGTCGACAAGTTCAACAAGAAGACCGGGCTGTCGCGCGAGGTGAATCCGTATCCGTGGTTCTACTCGGGCGAGCCGTCGAAGGACATCAAGGAGCGGTGGCAGTGGACGTTCCCGATCCTGTTCTCGCCGCTCAACCCGAAAATGTTGTTCGTGTCGTCCCAGCGCCTGTGGCGCTCGCTGGACGGCGGTCGCACGTGGAAGGTGCTGAGCGGCGACCTCACGCGTCATGCGCCGGAGACGCAGGAGAAGTCGGGTGGCCCGATCACGGGCGATATGAACGGCCCCGAGGTCTACGGCGTGATCTTCTCGGTGGGGCCGAGCAAGAAGGATGTGAACGTGATCTGGACCGGTTCTGACGACGGCCTGGTGCACGTGACGCGTAACGGTGGCCTGACGTGGACGAACGTGACGCCGAAGGACATGCCGGACTTCGGACGCGTGTCGCAGATCGACGCGTCGGCGTTCGATGCGGGCACGATGTACATGTCGGTGCGTCGTCCGCTGCTGAACGATCGCGCGCCGTACATCTTCCGTACGACCGACTTCGGTAAGACGTGGACGAAGATCGTGAACGGGCTCGGCGCGGAAGACTACGTGCACGCGGTGCGTGAGGACCCGGCCCGCAAGGGGCTGCTGTATGCTGCCACGCAGCACGGCGTGTACATCACGTACGACGACGGCGCGAACTGGCAGAGCCTCAAGCTGAACATGCCGGACACGCCGATCTCCGACCTGATCGTGGAAGCGAACGATCTCGTGATCTCGTCGCACGGCCGCGGTTTCTGGGTGCTCGACAACGTGGCCCCGCTGCGTCAGGCGACGCCGGCGGTACTGGCGGCCGATGCGCACCTGTTCGCGCCGCCGGTCGGCATCCGCTCCAGCGGCGGCGTGCCGATGAGCTGGACGTTCAAGTCGGCGCCGAAGCGCGCCACGCTGTCGATTCTCGACTCGGCGGGCGCGGTGCTGCGTGAACTCACCGGTGATACCGCCACGGCGGCTGCCGGCCCTGCGGCCGGTCGCCGTCGCGGCACGTCGTCGTCGTTCCCGCTGGCGGCCGGCTTGTCGCGCTTCACGTTCGACATGCGCGCCACGGGGATCGAGAGCTTCCCGGGGATGATTCTGTGGGGGGCTGGCACGGCCGGGCCGGCCCTGCCGCCCGGTCGTTACACCGTGCGGTTGACCGCCGACGGCAAGACGCTCACGGCGCCGATGACGATCAAGCGCAGCCCGCTGTTGCCGGAGGTCACGGAGGCCGACCTGCGTGCGCAGTACGCATTCGGCAAGCAGGTGCGCGACAAGACCAACGAAGCGCAAAAGGCGGTGATCGAGATCCGCCGCGTGAAGGAGCAGTTGGCTGATCGCCTCAAGCGCAGTCAGGATGCGGCGCTGGCGGAGAAGGGCGGGACGCTCAAGACCAACGCCTCGGCGGTGGAAGAGAACGTGTATCAGGTGAAGAACCAGAGCGGACAGGACCCGCTCAACTTCCCGATCCGCGTGAACAACCGTCTGGCCAACCTGCTGTCGATGTCGGAGCGTGGTGATGGCCCGCCGGGCACCTATATGCCGGAGATCCTGAGCATCCTGACCAAGGAACTGGGCGGGTACACGGCGAAGCTCGAGACCGTGTGGAAGGTCGATCTGGCGGCGGTGAATGCCGAGTTGAAGCGGCTCAACCTGCCGGCGCTGGATCCGAAGTGCACGGTGGTGGCCGGCTGTACTGCCACCCCGTAAGTCAGTTACAACGATCGCGCGGCGGGTGACTGTGGTTCGTGGCGCTGTTGGGTCGTAAAAAAAGACGGGCCCCGATCGGCGATGCTCTGCCGGCTCGGGGCCCGTTGTTGTTGTGTCCGACTGCTGCGTGCGGTGCTTAGAAGTCGAACTTGAATCCTGACTGAATGCGGCGTCCGTAGAACTCGTCCTGTGCGAGGCGGCCGCGCGTGCCCTGGAAGTAGCGCAGCGGGCGGTTGTTCAAATTGTTCGCCTCGAGGAAGAAACGGCTTTTGCTGGTGAGCTGAATCGTCGCGTTGGCGTCGATGTCCGTGCGGCGATCGGCCCACCGATCGAAGAATGCATCCTCGTTGTATCCGCCTTCACCGGCGTCGAGTGATTCGCTCTGGTAGTTCATGGCCACACGCAGCATGATGCGCTTGGAGTCGTAGGACACCGAGAGGTTGCCGCTGTGACGGGCCGTGCCGAGGAGCGGGAGCTTCTCATTCTCGCGGCCATCAATGTCCAGCCCGCTCACTTCGGACTCGTTGAACGTGTAGTTGGCGTAGAGGCCGATGTTGCGCAGGAGACCCGGGAGGAAATCGAGCTGTCGCTGGGCGGCGACTTCGATGCCCGTGAGTGTGGCTTCCGGTCCGTTGCGCGGCTGGCTGATCTGCGAGAAGGTCTGGTTCGTGATCGGGTCGAGCTGATTGAACTGCGTGAAGTTGAAGATGAAATCGGTGATGCGCTTGTGGAACACGCCGGCCGACAGCAGGCCCACGTTCTCGAAGTACCGCTCGGCCATCACGTCGAAGTTCATCGACCGGGTGGGCTTGAGCGCCGGATTGCCGGTGGAGAGTTCGTTGTCTTCGAGGCTGATCTCGCGGTAGGGCACGAGGTCGAAGTAGTTCGGACGCGCCAAGGCGTTGGTCCAGGCGGCACGGATCACTGTGTTCTTGGCGGCATCCCATTTCGCGTTGATGCTGGGCAGGATGTCGGTATAGCTCTGGCTTCCAGTGGTGCCCGTCACGTTGTTGTTGTCGACGTTGTACTGGAACCCGTTGTAGTCGATGCTGGTGTTCTCCACGCGCACGCCACCGACCACGCTGATGGTCGCGCCGAGTTGCTGCTCCAGCTGTGCGTAGCCGCCGGCGATGCGTTCTTCGGCGGTGAAGTTGCCGGCAGCGTACTCCGCTGGTTGATCGGCAAGGCGGAACTCGGCGCTGTTGAACAGGTTCAGGTTGCCGAGGAATTCCGGCGAGCTGAACGTGCCGTACTGGTACGGGCCGGAGAGGTTGCTGGCGACGGAGTAGTCCTGCGCACCGCGCTGGCCAAGATTGGCGAACGTGCTGCTGACAACCGGCGTCGCGAAATTGTAGCTGTTGTCGCGCAGCTTCTCCTTGCCGCGGTACCGCGCGCCCACCTTGAGCTT
>JARIEX010000123.1 GCA_031127095.1 Gemmatimonadota bacterium | reverse complement strand
CCTCTCGGCGCAGCAACGCAGCCTGCAGTTCAGCCACCGTACTCGCCGTGGTGCCGTCCCACAGATCGCCGCGCGAATCGATCGGCATGCCATTGTCACGCACACGCAGGCGTCCGGTCACGTCGTACTGCTCCATCGCGAGACCGATCGGATCCATCATCTTATGGCAACTGGCGCACGCCGGGCTCTTGCGGTGCTGCTCCATCCGCTCACGCACCGTCAGCATTCGTCCAGAACTAGTGCCCGGGGTCGCCTCGAGATCGGGCACGCCCGGTGGTGGCGGCGGCGGCGGAGAATTGAGCAGCACTTCCATCACCCACTTGCCGCGCTCCACGGCCGAGGTGCGGCCGGCGTGCGAGGTTAGTGTCAGGACACTGGCGTGCGACAAAATGCCGCGCCGTCCTGCGTCAGGATACTTCACACGACGGAACGACGGGCCGACGATGTTGGGAATGTTGTAGTGCTGCGCCAGTCGTTCGTTCACGAAGGTGTAGTCGGCGCGATAGAAATCGAGCAACGGACGATCGCGACGGACGAGATCGTCGAAGAACAGCTCGGTCTCCTCGCGCATGGCCAGGCGCAGCTGCTCGTCGAAATCGGGATACTGCCGAATGTCGGGCTGCACGATGTCGAGATCGGGCAGGCGCAGCCACTGCGCCGCGAAGCGCGTGGACAGCGCCTTCGCGCGCGGGTCGCCGAGCATCCGACGCACTTCGCGCTCGAGCCCCGCCGTCTGCGACAGCGTGCCCTGACTGGCGGCGGTGAGCAGCGCCCGATCCGGCGGCGCCGACCACAAGAAGAACGACAGCCGCGACGCGAGGTCGATGTCGCGCAGCTTGTAGTTCGTGCCCGCGGCGACGTCACGCGGCGCCTGCTCGAAGCGGAAGACAAAATCGGGGCTGGCCAGAATGCCTTCGAGGGCGGTGCGCACCCCCGTCTCGAAGTTGCCACCCTTGCGGCCGGCGTCGTACAGCGACATCAGGCCCGCACGATCCTCGTCGGTGAGCGGACGGCGATAGGCCATCATGCCCAGGCGATTCACGATCGACTGCGCACAGGGCCGCTCGCCGGACACGGTGGCAGGGCGGCAACTGAAGATGTTGCGACGCACCGGCGTGTCCGACACGCCGGTCACGGCGTACGGGCCGTTCACCGTGAGTTCGCGCAGGTGTGGCAACAGCGAGAAGCCATACGCCACCGCATTCGACGTGCTGTTCAGCGAATACTTGAGCGGGCTGATGAGATCCTGCACGACGCCCTGAAACGCCGGCGGCACGAAGGCGGCGGCAATCTTGTGCGGGCCTGCCGTGACGCGCACGCGCTCACTGCCCATCGCCACACCGTTCGGGTCGGACGCATGCATGAAGCGGTCGATGCCGAGCAGCGCGACGCGCTCACCGTCCACGGAAATCTCGATCTGTTCTCCGCGGGCGAGGCCGCCCGCAAAGGCGCCCGTCGTCTCGTGGAAGAAATTCACGTCGAAGCGGTACTCGCCGTCGGCCGGAAACATGTGCACCACCGCCATGCCGCCGCGCGAGCCGAACGGCGTGCCTTCCACGTGGTCCACCTGCGACGCCATTTTCGGCATCGTATACGTGTTCGAGGCGGCACTCGCCGCCGCATTGCCGATGGCGAGTCGGCTCAGATCACTCGCCGCGCGCAGATACGCGCTCAGCAGCGTGGGGGACAACGCCTGCACATCGGCGATGTTGTCGAAATTGTCGCTCTTGGTGTCGGGCGGGAGATACGCGGTGGCATCGACGTCGAGCTTCAACAAGTCGGCGACCGCCGCGCGATACTCGGCACGATTGAGCCGCTGGAAGGTGCGCCGACCGGGATTCGGGTGGGCGAAGGCGCTCGCATCGAGCTGGCTTTCCAGCGACATCACCAGCGCATCGAGCGTGTCGACGCGTGGCCGCGCGGAGCCGACGGGCGGCATCATGCCGCTACGCAGTTTGGCCACGACCTTCTCGGCCACGTCGGCCTTGGCATCCGGCGCCCCGACATCGAAGTCGGTCAGCGACAGGTTGCCGCGGCGCATGGTCTGGTTGTGGCACTTCTGGCAGTACTGCTTGACCACTGCGTTGAGTTCGGCCGGCGCCATGCGAAGCGCCGGACGGAGCGCCGAGCGAGATGATGGCGCCGACGTGCGCGTGGCAGTCGGACGGGGCAACACCGGATGCCCCACGGCGCGTGGCGCGGCGGGGGGCGTGGCGGGGCGCGGATCGCTATGGCCGGGAAGGGCGATGGCGAATGAGAGCGTGACCGCCAGTGCGGAGATCGCTTTCATGCCTGACCTCGGAGAGAGGGAACGGCGGGAGGGAACGGCGGGGGAACGACGGAGGGACCAGACGGTGCGCACAGCACCCAGACTACAAAAGATGCAGACAGGGGTACCATGAGGGCAAGAATTCGGCGTCTGTTCATTGACGATTTCACGCCGTTACTGGAATTTACGCAGGGCCCCCGGATCTCGTTCGGGTTCCGTCCTTCGCGCCCTTGTTCCCGGAGCTTGATTATGCTGCGCCGCACCATCACGCGACTGGCGCTCGTTGGACTGCCGCTGCTGTCTGCCAGTGGACTGGCGGCCCAAGCCGCCGTTTCCCCTGCCACCGCTCCGGCGGTCCTGGTGACGGCGCCCCATGCGGACAGTGTGACCGCCATGATGCCGTTGGCGCGGGCGTTCAGCGCCCTCACCACGTTGCGCGAGCGGGCCGATGCGGAGTACGCCGAGCCCAAGAACAAAAAGCCGGAGGTGCTCGCGGAGCTGCGCGAGAAGTACCGGAAGGAGCGGGAGCGCGTTCTTACGGCCCAGGGGCTCACCGAAGCCGCCTACGCGTCCGGGACGCGGCGGATCAGCGGTGACGACGGCGCCCGGCTGGCGTTCGAAGCGGCCCTCACGAAGGCCGCCGCGGCGAAGTAAGGCCGATCGGGCGGTCGCTACGCGCGCCGCCGCGCCCCCACCCACCACGCCACGGCACCGAGGGCCATCCCGGCCGGCACCAACCATGCCGCCGGCACCGCGATGGCGGGCAGATCGGCGTAGCGCGCCC
Source organism: Gemmatimonadota bacterium (assembly GCA_031127095.1). Classification (GTDB taxonomy): domain Bacteria; phylum Gemmatimonadota; class Gemmatimonadetes; order Gemmatimonadales; family Gemmatimonadaceae; genus Gemmatimonas. The sequence goes on along the minus strand of JARIEX010000123.1, from coordinate 6,444 downwards.
CGATGCCACGCACCGCCCACGCCACGGTGAGCGGGAAGAGCCAGTTGCCGCGCCCCCACGCCATCACGGCGCCCAGCAGTGTGGCCACGCCCATCATCCCCACCGCCCACGTGGATTCGGGGATGCCGAGGCCGCCGAAGCCGACCACGTGGGCGACCTGGAAGCTGTTCGCGATCAAGGCCACCGAGATCCACGCGAGGTAGAGGTCCTGCGGCCAGATCACGAACGCGCGCTCCGCGAGGGTGGGTAACGGCCCACGGCGGACGCGCTCGCCGATCATGACGAGTGTCGCCAGAAACACGAGCATCACCACGAGCGCGAGCGCGAACTGGCCGAAGGAAAAGAGCGTGAGCCACGCCACGTTGAGGGCGCCGGTCACGGCCCACCACACGCCGAGCCGCTCCACGGCGCGCACCGCGCCGGCGGTCGGCAACGCCTGATAGACCGTGGAGGCCATGAGGCCGAGGTAGATCAGGCTCCAGATGCCGAACACGTAATCGGCCGGCAAAAACAGCGACCGGTAGCGGTTGGCGATCACGCCGATCGAGTCGCCGCTCATGGCCCCTGAGGCGGCCAGCCCGTTGAGCGCGATCACTGCCATCAGCACGAGGACGTTGACCAGCTGCCAGCGTCGGATCGACATTGTCTGAGGGAAAGAGGGGAGAACCGCCGCCACGCCGCCCGTTACGGGCGCCGCCGCTCCATCACGAGTACCGCGTTGCCGACGGCGCGTTCGCCGGCCGGGTCGGAGGGCACGTTGACGAGGTGCCCGTCCACCACCAGCGCTGTCGAACCGCCACCATCGAAGTTCAGGGCGTCCCATACCCCCAGTCTGCGCAGCGCCTCGGCGAGTTCCACGAGCGTCATCCCGACGCTGGCGGTGGAACGTCCATCCACCACGTACAGCCACACGGTCCGTCCGTCGCGCGACACGCCAACGGCGGAGCGCGGATGCCGCATCTCGGCGTTTCGCGAAATCGTTCCTTCAATGGTGGCCGCGTCGCCGGCCACGACGATGCCGCCGCGCAGAAGCTGTGGCCAGCCGCCAACCAGCAGCGCCGGCGCCCGCCCATCCTGCACGCGCGGCGTTGTGGTCAGCAGCACCCGCACCGTGTCGCCGTCCCGGAGTGCCTGCACGGCCGATGCGCGCGCGCCGTGTGCCACCAGCACGGCCCCATCGGGCGGGATCGGCGATCCGGCGCCGGTGCGCACGGCGCCCACACGCACGTACAGCGTGGTGTCGCCGCGCACCCCCGCCCGCCGGAGCGTGGCCTCCGTCGGCACCGATGCGCTGTCTCGCCCGGGGCCTCCCGCCGGAGTGCTGACGCCGAAGCGCGGTGTGTACAGGGCCATCCCTTCCGGCGTATCGGCGCGCCGCGCATTGACGGTGATGATGGGCAGCATCGCGCCGCCGCTCCACGCGCGCGCGTCCACCTGATATCGATCGATCGCCGCGCGTCCGGATGCGCTGATCGACAGCTGCGCATGCGCGTTGTCGAAGGTGTCGAAGGGGGAGTCTGTCACCTTGAGTCCTTTCCACCATTCGCCGGCGAGCACCTGATTATTCTCGTTCTCGCCCGACGTCAGGTCGAAGAAGTCGGCATTGATCGCCACGCGGACGCGCGCCGCTCCACTATCGAGGCGCGCCGCCATGTGCGAGACGCGCTCGCGGCCGCGCAACTGATCGGTTGCCCGCACCGCTTGCAGCGAGAGCGCGGCCGCTCGCAGGTCGATGCGGACCACATGGATGTTCCACGGGCCGCCGGCATCACGCTGGGTGGAATAGGTCAGCCCGGGGGCCAGGAGGCGCTGCCCCGGCAGCAACGACGGCATGAGGCTGCCAACCGCGAAGCCCGCCGCCAGCAACGTCAGCCATCGCCGCCCGGCAACGGCTGGCCCTGCAATGTCCCGCGCCGTTTGCTCTCTCATTCCCCGCCACCCCTCCATGTCCCCGTTCGGGACGGCAGATGCGGCCCTCGCGGCCCTCGCCGACCGTCCGGCCGATGCACAAAGTAAAATCACCCGCGAAGGGGTGGTGTCGCTTCCCGGGAAACTACACCGCCACTGTGCGGACCATCGGATGTCGGCCGCGCTCCGATCAGGGGAGGCACGCGGCCGTCGGCGATTCGCCCTGGGTCGCCACTCCGGCGATAGTATTCCCTGCGTGACGACATCCATGCGACCTGACCCGCACGCCAACGGCGGGGACTCCGCCGGCCCGGCCGCCGCGCCGGTAGTGGCCTCGTGGGCCCAGTGGTGGACCGCCACCGGCGTCGCCTTCCGCGCGTCGTGGCGCGGACTCGCATGGTTCGGGCTCGTGTACGGCGTGCTGTACGCCATCTCGATGCGGCTGATCACCTCGGCCAATCCGCTCGCGCCCCTGTGGCCGCCGGCCGGTGTGCTGGTGGCCGGGCTGCTTCTGCTCGGTTCCACGCCGCGGTGGATGATTTTCCTGACGTCGTTCGTGGCCGGGCGGGTGGCCGGCCAAGGCGCGCTTCTGCCCGGCGTCGAGACGCTGGTACTGATCGTCGCCGCGTGGATCGAAGCGCGCCTCGTAAGCGACCTGCTGCGGCGTCGGCGCGGGCCGGTGATCACCTTTGGTAGCGTGCGCGACATTCCGGCACTGCTCTGGGCCACGATGCTCGCCGTGTCGGTCAACGGCGTGATCGTCGGGGCGATCAGCGCTGATTCCGCCGAGACCTTCTGGCAGGGCTTCATTACGTCGTGGATCGGCGGCTGCCTTGGCATTCTGCTGTTCACGCCGTTGCTGGTGGCGTGGGTGCGCCCACCCGAGGTGATCATCGCGTCGGCGCGCCGGTCCGCGCGCCTGCTGGAAGCCGTCGCGCTGCTGGGCCTGACGGTACTGATCACGCGTCTGGCATTTCAGGGCGTCGTCCTGTTCGGTGCCATCGATGTGCCGCCGTACGCACTCACCGTGCCGCTGATCTGGGCGGCGCTGCGCTTCGGGTTGCGTGGCGTCACGCTGGTCAGCCTGGTGATCACGGCACTGGCCACGCCACTGCAGCTCGAGCCCACGGCGACCGTGCTGGGTGGGGTCACACCCGATGTGCGCCTGCTGCGCCTGCAGGTGTTCATCGCGTTCATTACGATGACCGGTCTCGTGCTCAGCGCCGCCCGCGCCGAGCAGCGGGCAGCGGCCGCGTCCGAGGCGCTCGCCGCCGACGCGCTGGTGGCGAGCGAGCGGCAGTTGCGGCAAAGCCAGAAAATGGAGGCGGTGGGACAGCTCGCCGGCGGTGTCGCGCACGATTTCAACAACATCCTCGCGGCGATGCTGCTGCAGGTGCAGGAGATCCGTGCGGCCACCGGTCTGGCCCCGGCTGAGCGTCGGACCGTCGGCGATCTCAACGACTCGATCGAGCGCGCCGCGGCACTCACGCGCCAGTTACTCCTGTTCAGCCGCCGGCAGGCCAAGGAAGAGCGCCTGTTCGACGTCGGCGAGATGCTCGTGTCACTGGGGCGCCTGCTGCATCGCATCGTGCCGGAGTCGTGCGCGTTCACCGTCGCCGCGGCCACCGCGCCCATGGTCGTCCGGGGAGACGCGTCGATGCTGGAGCAGGTCGTGATGAATCTCGTGGTCAACGCGCGTGATGCCATGCCGGGCGGCGGTGCGCTGCACGTGAGTACGGCCATCGTCACGCTGTCGGGCGATGACTGCCAGACGTTGGCGCACGTGCATCGCGAGTTGCGCCCCGGTGCGTACGCGGTGGTGCGCGTGGCCGACACCGGTCAGGGCATCGCCCCCGAGCATCTGGGGCAGCTGTTCGAACCGTTCTTCACCACCAAGGAAGCAGGGAAGGGGACCGGCCTCGGACTGTCCACGGTGTACGGCATCGCCCAGCAGCACCACGGCTTCGTGCGCGTGCTCAGCTCGAGCGCGGCCGGAACGACGTTCGAATTCGGCATCCCGCTGGTGGTGGATGCCGAGCCGGCGCTGTCTGCCGCGCCGCTCATCGCCGAGCCGGTCATCACAGCGCCGGTGATCGCTGTGCCGATCGCGGAGGAGTCCGCCGTCACCGGGCCGCCGGTGCCCACCGCCGAGCCGCGACGACCGACGATTCTCCTCGTGGAAGACGATCCCGACGTGCGGCGGATGGTTCAGCGCATGCTCGAGCGGGGCGGCGTGCGGGTGGTGAGCGTGGAAACCGGACTCGAAGCGCTGGCACGATGGCAGGAGATCGCCCCCGTCGACTTGGTCCTCACCGATCTCGTCATGCCCGGCGGGATGAGTGGCATCGAAATGGCGCACGATCTGCAGAGCATCGCGCCCGGCCTGCGCGTGGTGTATACCAGCGGTTACGATCCCGAGTACGACAGCCACGGCGGCCTCCTCGAGCCCGGCGTGAACTTCATTCCGAAGCCTGCCAGCGCCGACACCATTCTCGCCGTCATCCGCCGCCAGCTCGGTGACGGGTGGGACCTCGCTTAACGCCTACGCATTCGCTTGGCACCATGACGCTCGATCTGCAGACCGCCCAGTTGCTGGCCGTGACGGTGATCTTCGGGGGCTTCGCCCTCGCCGAGCTCGCCATCGGCGCCTTTTTTGCCACCGAGGCCACGCGCGAGGACAACCGGCTCGACGTGGCCGTGGGGATCACGTTCCCCGTGATCTCCGGATCCGTCTTCGCCGCGGCGAAGGCGCTGGCCGCCGTGCTGCTCCCCACCATGCGGGATGCGTGGGCCGGTTGGCCGTGGTGGCTCATGGTGATCGTGCTGCTCTTGGCCGACGACCTCACACAGTACTGGTGGCACCGGCTGTCGCACACGTCGGTGATGTGGCCACTGCACCGGGCGCATCACTCTGCCGCGTACATGAGTGTGCGCGTGGTGTACCGCAACAACGCCATGTACTACGCCCTCATGCCCGGCCTCTGGCTCAGCGGTGTGCTGCTCTACCTCGGATTCGGCTGGGTGTTCGTGTGGTACAGCGTGGTCAAGCTCACGGTCATCATCGGCGCGCACTCGTCGGTGCGGTGGGATCGGTGGCTGTACCGGTACACGGCGCTCCGCCCGTTGGCGTGGCTGCTGGAACGCACGATCTCCACGCCGGCCACGCACTTCGCCCATCATGCCCTCACGCAGGACGACGGCATCGGACACTACATGGGCAATTACGGCAATCTGCTGTTCTTCTGGGATGTGCTGTTCGGCACGGCGCGCATCACACGGCAGTACCCGCCGGCGTACGGGTTGAACGATGACCGGCGTCACGGCCCCGAGCGCTGGTACCACCAGCTGTACTTCCCCTTCGTGCGCTCCACGCGGGCGGAAACAGTGCTCGGCCACGAGCCGCACACGCCGATCGACTAGCGCGCCGGCACCGCGCGAACCCTCGCGGTGGTCCTCTTTTCTGGCTGGAGATTTCCGATGGCTCAGTACGTCGCAGGTCGATGGAGGTTCGCGGCGGCACTCGCGCTGTTCGCGGCCTGCGCCGGTGGCACCCGCACGGACGGCACCCGCACGGACGGCACCCGCACCGCCACATCGCCGGCCGCGCCGCGTCCCAACATCGTGTTCCTGCTCCTCGACGACGTGCGGTACGACGATCTCGTCAATCACCCCTTCGTCAACCTGCCCAATCTCAAGCGCCTGGCCGCCGACGGCGCCTCGTTCCAGCGCTTCTTTACGGCGGCGCCGCTCTGTTCACCCAGCCGTGCCGTGTTCATGACCGGCCAGTACCCCTTCCGCAACGGCATCACCGACAACGGCGAGCGCGCGGAGCAGAGCCACCGCATCGTCACCTTTCCGAAGCTGCTGCACGACGCCGGATATCACACCGGGTTCTTCGGCAAGTGGCACATGGGGCACGAAGACGACTCGCCACGTCCCGGCTTCGACCGGTGGGTGAGCTTTGTGGGGCAGGGCGTCTACTTCGATCCCACGCTCAACATCGACGGGACCGTGGTGGAGACCAAGGGCTACATCACCGACATCCTCACAGAACACGCGGTGTCCTTCATCAAGGCGGCACCGGCCGACACGCCGTTTCTGGCGTTCATCGCGCAAAAGGCGGCGCACCCGGAGATCCATCCCAAGCAGGTGCGTACGTTCCCGCCGGCCCCTGGCGACGAAGCCGCATTTGCCGCCCAGCCCATTCCGCACGGACCCAGCTGGCGTGCGCCCACCACCGGCAAGCCCGCCCTCGAACGTCCGGTGGACTACACCGACCCGCGCAGTCCGCGCGGCGGCCTCCCCGACGCGGTGGTCCGCGATCGCCTGCGCATGCTGCTGGCCGTCGATCGCGGCATCGGGGCGGTGATCGCCGCGTTGGAAGCGAAAGGGGTGCTGGACCGCACCGTGTTCGTCGTGACCAGCGATCAGGGCTTTTTCTACGGGGAGTTCGGGCTCGCGCAGGAGCGGCGTCTGGCCTACGAGCCCAGCACGCACATCCCACTCATCGTGCGCTATCCCGGGATGGTGCCGGCC
>JARIEX010000122.1 GCA_031127095.1 Gemmatimonadota bacterium | reverse complement strand
AGCACGCGGAACAGTCCGGCGCGGTTGGGAAACTGGTCGATCACCACCACCTGCGCGCCGAACGTGCCGGACGCCACCTGCGGCCAGCCGGAAATCTGCAGCGCGGGCCACCCGTCGAAGAAGATGCGCACGTGCCGCCCCGGTTTGAGCAGCGCCACGTCCATGGGCTTCACGAACAACTCCACGGCCTTGCTCGGACGCGCCGGTTGGATGGTGACGATCGCCTCGCCCGACTTCACGATTTCACCCTGCCCGGCCTTCGTGGCACGCACCACGTAGCCGTCCTGCGGCGCCTCGATGAGGTAGAATCCCTTCCGGATCGTCAGCGAGCCGACCTTGTCTTTCAGCTTCGCCACATCCGACCGCCCCTCGCTGACCTCGGCCAACGTCGAGGCACGCTCGGACCGCGCCTTCGAAATCTTCTCGCCGTATTCGGCGGGCACGCCGAAGAGATCCGTCTGGGTGCTGAGCAGCATCTGCTGCTTTTCGATCAGCTTCGCCGCGGCGGACTGGGCGCGCAGCTGGAACGACTGCAGGTCGTTCACGGACACCAGACCGAGCGTGTCGCGGAACAGCCGCTCGCGCCGACGCAATTGATCGCGCGCGACGGAATCTTCGAGTGTGGCCTGACGCACCTCGGCGCGGTACTGCTCCACCTTGTTCGCGATCTGCTGCAGCTTGAAGTCGCGCTGCGCGTCAAGCTGCGTGATCAGCATGGTGAGCGCGGCCGCCTTGTTCTGCTTCTCCCCGATGGCCGCTTCTTTCGCGGCCTGCTGCTGCGCCGTGAGGGGCAGTACCTGCGGGTTCAGGTATTCGTCCTTGATCTCCGAAATGCGCACGATGCTGTCGCCTTTCTTCACGTACTGCCCTTCGCGGATGTACCACTGCTCGATGCGCCCGTCGATGCGGGTGGGCAGCCCCTGTGGACGGTCCGCCGGGTCGAGCGCGGTCACGGTTCCGTCGCCGCGCACGCTTTGCTGCCACGGCAAAAAGAGCAGGGCGGTCAGTACCACAAGGATGCCCACGAGCCAGCGGGACACGATGCGACTGGTGTTCGCCTGGCCCAGCAACGCGGTGGTTTCCAGTGGCAGATGCTTGAGCTCGCGCTCGATGTCGAGATCGGACAGGGCCATGGCGTCAGGCTCCGGCGGGCAGGAGGAGCTCGTGCAGCAGATCGCGGCACAGCGGATCCGCGCGTAACACGGCAAAGGTCCCGTCACGGACGATGCGCCCGCGATCGAGCACGAGGACACGATCGAAGGCGGCCAGCAACTGCGGATCATGCGAGACGGCAATGACCGTCCACGAACGCGCGCGATCGGTCAGCAGCCGGATGATCAGCGCGCGTGATGCCGCATCGAGGTTCTGGAAGAAGTCGTCCAGCACGATGAGGCGGGGATTTCCCACGATCCCCTGGGCCACGAGCAGCTTGCTCACCAGATGCGCCGCCAGCGTTCGGCCGCCGTTGGTGAGCTCGGTCTGGATGCCTTGCGGCAGCTGCTGGATGTCGTCGGACAGTGCGAGCGCGTCGAGCGCCTCGCGCACATGGCGCGGCGTGATGTGGGTGCGCCCCACGCTCACGTTCTCCTCGATCGTGCCGTCGAACAGGTCAGTCCACGACAACATCTGGCCGATCCGGGCGCGCAGCGCCGGACGGTCCAGATCGCGCAGCGTGATGCCGTCGTAGCGGATGGTGCCGTCGTAATCATCCATGAGACCACCCAGCAGCTTGAGCAGCGTGGACTGCCCCGAACCGTCGGCGCCCATGATGGCCACCCGCTCACCCGGCTGGATGTCCAGCGTGATGCCTTCCACCGACGCCGACCGCGCGGATGGGTAGCGATACCGCAGATCCTTGGTCACGATGGCGGCCCCCACGCCCGGCACATCGATGGGCGCCAAGCCACCGCGCGCCTCCAGCGGCAGGTCGGCCACGTGCCCCGACTTGTCCACACTCGTGAGCACGTCGTACACCGTGGCCAGGCTGCTGATCAGCTTCTCGACGCCGGCCAGCACCGTCACAATCACCACTTCGGCGGCCACGAACTGGCCGAGCAGCAGTCGGTTGGTCTGCACCAGGGTCGCGCCGATGATCAGCACCGCCGCCGTGATGAAGGTCTTGAAGCCGATCAGCGCAATCGTCTGCTTCATCAGCACCGCGAAGTGTTTGCGGCGGTACTTCAGGTAGCCGGTGACGACATCGTCCATGCGTTCCACCGGCAGCGTGGAGTCACCGGCGTACTTGAACGCGTGGAACGCGCGGGCGATCTCCTCGAGCCAGTGAACGGCCTTGTACTTGTACTTGGACTCCACGATGGACGTGGCAAGTCCTTCGGGGCCCGACCAGCGGATGATGAGCCACAAGGCACCGGTGACGACGATCGCGAACACCGAAAACCACGGACTGTACAGCGTGAGTAGCACCAGGCTGAAGACGATCGTGAGCAGCGCCGTGGGCACGTCGAGCAGCAGCTTCTGGACGCCTTTCTGGATCGCGATCGCCTCGAACAGCCGGTTCATCTGCTCGGGCAGATTCGCCTCGAGCGAGGCCGCGTAGCGGAGGCGCGGGATGCGGAACGCGAACTCGAGCGCCATGCGGGCAAACACCCGCTGCTGGATCCGCTCGACGACTTTGAGAATGCCGATCTGCAGCATGCCGGCGACGATCGTGCCCAGCACGACAAAGGCGATCAGGACGATGACGGGCTGCAGGAACAGCCGTCCTTGCACCAGCTGCACGATGCCGCCGACGGCCAGCGGCAGGATTAGGCTGAGCGCACCGGAGAGCGTGGCATAGAAAAAGACGGTGAGGATTTCCCGCCGTTCGCGCGCGAAGAGCGCAAAGGTGCGATCCAGCGGTGAGCGCGTGGCGCGGTCGTCCTCGGCGGCGACGGGTCCCACGGGACTGTGCGGCGCGCTGTCCCCCCGTGCGCTGGTGGCTGGCCGCAGCGCCAACGGTGCGAGCGCCATCAACGCCGTGCCGTCGCTGCACCGCTGCCGCAACAGCTCGGCGAGGGCATCGCCCTGCGCGTCCAGGGGGGCGTCGGAGCCGTCGCGCGGGACGAGGACCGCGTACACGTCCCCCGCCTTGTCGCGGCAGAGCACGATGGCCTCGCTGCCGTCGGCGCTCAGCATCACGAGCGGCACCGTACCGTCGGCGATGGCGGCGCGTACCGCATCGTCGGTGAGCCGACGATCGAGGTAGCCCACATCGATCGCGCCGCCGATGGAACGGATGCGGCTCGGTAAGGCGTCGCTCGGATCGATCTGACGGGTGAGGGCACGCCATCGCGCCTGCTCGACGTCCAGGCCGAGGGCCGCGGTGATCAACTGATTGACTCGAGTGGCCTGAGCCGACATGGCGCAACCGGGAAACGGGACATGAAGGACGCGCACGGGAACGTACGTGCGCTCCGTCCGGGTACGAACGCCAGCGGCGGAAAAACGATTCCGTCCGCACGTCGATAAATACGATGAAAAATATCGGGATTCAAGGCGGCGCGACATCGGCCGGGCTCGGCACCGGCGTGATGACACTTTTCCAGCGGGTCGGCGTACAGAGCGGGGTCGGCGATGTGCATCCGGCCATCCCGCGTCCCGTCCGTCCCTGCCTCCCCGTGTCCACTCCACGAAGCGTCCGGCTCCTCGCGCTCCTCTTGGCAGCGGCGCTCCTGTCGAGCGCCGTTGGCCTACGGACCGCAGGCGCCCAGCGTCGCGACGCTGACGACGGCCCGTCGGGGCGCGGTTCGGTTGGGGTGCACCTGCTGGTTTCCGAGCCGCGGGGAGACTTCGCGCGCAACACGGACCACGGGTTCGGGATCGGGGGCTATGTCCTGTCCCGCCTCGATCCGCACGGCATTCTGAACCTGCGCGGGGACCTCGCGCTGCTGTCGTATGGCAACAGCACGCGCCGCATCCCGCTCTCGGGGACCGGCGGCCTCGTGCAGCTCGACCTGCGCACGTCCAACAACATCGTGTCGTTCGTCGCGGGGCCGCAGCTGCTTGGTCCCTCGGGGGCATTCACCCCCTACGCCACGGCGCTGGCGGGATTCTCCGTGTTCTGGACCACCAGCTCTGTGGAGGGCTCGTCGAATCCGGGGGAGTCGTTTGCCAGCACCACGAACGCCAGCGACGCGGTGTGGGCGTATGGCGCAGCCGCCGGCAGCTACATCCGCCTGAGCCGCGGTCGACATCCGGTACGGCTCGACGTCGGGGCCCGCTTCCTCCGCCACGATGACGTCCGGTATCTGAACGATGAGCGGGTGCGGGAGGCCTACCTCACAGACCGGCCGCCGGTGCCGGTGCGTGGGCGCGCTGATTTCCTGACGTACTATCTGGGCATCAACGCCGTCGCCTTCTGAGACGGCGCCACGGCGTACCCGCGCGACACGCGCCCATCAGTCGTCGTCGCGCCGCCGCTGTCGCTTCACCTCGCCGCGCTGCCGCTTGTCCGTCAGCCGGCGTTCGACCGAGCCCCGCGTTGGCCGGGTGGCTTTCCGCGGCTTCTGCACCACGAGCGCGCGGGCGAGGAGGTGTACCAGTCGCTCCAGCGCCGCGCGACGGTTCTGTTGCTGACTGCGGTATTCCCCGGCCACGATCCGCAGCGCGCCGTCGGTGTCCAGGCGCGACGCCAGCCGCGCCATCACCAAGGCGCGCTGTTCCTCGCGTAGCGCGCGCGAAGTGCGCACGTTCCACTGCAGCGCGATGCGCGTTGCGCTGCGATTGACATGCTGACCACCTGGGCCGCTGCCGGTGATGGCGACCAGCTCGAGCTCGGCGGCCGGGATGCGCACGCCGGGCACTACGTCGAGATCATCCGGCGAGGGGGCCGACATCATCACCGGCCGTCCACCGCGTCGGCGCGTCGATGCACCCGGAGCGCCGCCACGCGACGGCCGTCCATCGCGACGATCTCCAGCTCGCCGTCGGGATAGCTCACGCGGTCGCCGATCTTGGGCAGCCGTCCGAGCATCGCGAACGCATAGCCCCCCAGCGTTGACCAGTCCCCCTCGGGAATCGGGAGCTTATGGTCGGAGCGCACATCCACCAGCGACATCGAGCCCGCCAGTTCGAGCACGCCGTCAAACAGCAACGCGTCGCGCGACAGCGGATCGTACTCGTCGGCAATGTCGCCGATCACTTCCTCGACGAGATCCTCCATCGTCACGATCCCGGCCGTCCCGCCATACTCGTCGAGCACCACCGCCAGATGTGCCCGCGTCCGGCGCAAGTCGTCGAGCACGCGCTCGGCGGCACGCGTCGCCGGCACGAACAGCGGCTCGCGGAGGTGCGCGCGCAGCGAAAACGTCTCGGGGTGCTCGTCCAGCCAGAAGTCTTTGGCGAGAAACACCCCCACGATGTCGTCGGGGGTCTCCCGGTACACGGGATACCGCGAGTAACGCTCCCGGCGCAGCGTCGCCACGAGTTCGTCCAACTCCACGTCCTCAGCGATCGCAATCATGTCCGTGCGGGGGCGCATGACGTCCAGCGCCTTCTTGTTGTGAAAATCGAAGACCCCGGCCAGCATCGCCGAGTCGGACTCGTCGAGGGTGCCATGCGCCCGCGCCTGCATGACCAGCAGCCGCAGCTCCTCGGGGCTGTGCACGTGGCCCCCTTCCGACACCGGCTGGACGCCAACCAGCCGTAGGAGTCGGTTGGCCGTGCCGTTGAGCATGTCGATGAATGGCGACATGACCCGGGAGAACAGCATCAGCGGACGGGCCACCCACCGGCTCACCGCCTCGGGCTTCGCGAGCGCGATCGACTTGGGGGCCAGCTCGCCCAGCACGATGTGCAGGAACGTGATCACCAGAAACGCCACGCCGATCCCCACGCCGGTATGCAACGCCCCCGGCTTCGGCTCGACTCCCACCAGGTGCAGCACGCGGTCCACGAGCACGGCCACGGCCGGTTCGCCGATCCACCCAAGGGCGAGCGAGGCGAGCGTGATGCCGAGCTGCGTCCCCGAGATGTACCGGTCAAGCTGGCCCAGGGCGCGCTGGACCACCTGCGCGCTCCGGTCACCTTCCGCAGCCATCTGGTCGATACGGCTCCGCCGCACCGCCACCAGCGCAAACTCCGCCGCCACGAAAAAGGCATTGAGGAGCACCAGCAGCAACACGACCAGCAATCGCCCCGAAATCGTACTGAAGGAGATGACGGGGGGGACAGGCAGGGATGGGTCAGCAAGCATATTGTAAGGAAACGGACAAGCCGTTGATTCGTCAGGGGAGTGCAATCTGCAAGAGTGCAGGGCCCCCCGCCGCTGCGGTATTCTGCAATACAACCCGGTTTCGTGCGCGTCACCCCCGCCCTTCCTCAGGATCCGATCCAGGAAATGCTCGACCCGCGCCGCGTCCTGCGCTGGGTCTGGCTGGGTCGTGCCGCGCTCTCCTGTGCCATTCTGGTCGCCGCCGTCTTCGTGTGGAGCGAGGCCGCGCCCACCGACACCCTGATCGCGACGTTGGCCTTCGCGTTTGCCACGCTGGCGACGGTGGGGTCGGCGCTCTATCTGGAGATCGACCGCCGCACGCCCAGCGCGGTCTTTTATGCCGGCCAGTGCGCCGTCGATCTCGTGCTCGTCACGGCCGTGGTGCACATCACCGGCGGGTGGAGCTCCCAATTCGCCGCCCTCTACATTCTCTCCATCGCAAGCGCCGCCGTGCTGCTCCCGTTCCGGGGGAGTCTGGCCGTGGCCGCCGGTGCCTGCCTGCTCTACGCAGCGGACGTGTTGTGGGTGCGCCCCGGCACGCAGTACATCGGCGTCTCCGTGCAGATCGCCGTCTTCGTCATCGTTTCCGTGGGCTCCGGCTACGTGTCGTCGCGACTGCGGCAGGTCGGTGCGGGACGGGAGGCTCTGGCGGCGCAGTTGGTGCAGGTGCAGCTCGAGGCGGCGGACATCCTGCGCACGATCCGCGCCGGCATCGTGACTGTGGATGCGAACGGCTGCCTACTGTATGCCAATCCGTCGGCCTCCGACCTGCTGGGACTCGACCTGCCGTCAATGGTCGGGCAACCCGTTCTCGGCGCCCTGCGACCGGTGTCGCCAAAGCTGTCGGTGCTGCTGGAGCAGTCGTCACGCGAGGGCGTGCGGACGACGCGCGCCGAAGGGGTGATTCAGCGGGGCGCAGAGCAGGTGGAGATCGGCGTCACCACGACGGTCTTCCCGGACTCGCGCAGCGAGGGCGGCCTGACCGCAACGGCGATTTTTCAGGACATCTCGGACAGCAAGCGTCTGCAGGCACTCAACGTCCGCGCCGAACGCCTGCAAGCCGTGGCCGAGCTGAGCGCGTCGCTGGCGCACGAGATTCGCAATCCGCTGGCTTCGATCCGCAGCGCCACCGAGCAGCTGGCCCGCCGTCGGGCCAAGGCGATGGGCGACCTGCCCGAGGATGATGATGAGCGGATCCTGCACGATCTGGTCGTGCGTGAAGCGGATCGCCTGAGCCGTCTCCTGGCTGACTTCCTCGATTTCGCGCGTGCCCGCGTGACCCGCGTGAGCCCGGTCGATCTGGGCGCCATCGTGCACGCGGCGTCCACGATCGCGGCCTCCCATCCCGATCGGCGCGACGGAGTGCAGGTGCAGGCCCGTGTCGCACCGGAGCTGCCGTGGGTCGAGGGCGACGAGGACCTTCTACACCGGGCTGTTTTCAATCTCGTGCTCAATGCCATCCAGGCCGTCGGCGAGCACGGGCACGTGCTCATCGATGTGGATCGCTACTATCCGTCCGGGGAACAGGGATCGTCGTCGATGCTGACCGGCGAGCTGTTGTCGGTGAGCGTGAGCGACGATGGCCCCGGCGTGCCGCCCGAATTGGCCGACCGGCTGTTCGAGCCGTTCGTGACGGGAAAGCTCGGTGGGACGGGGCTTGGCCTGCCCGTGGTCCACCGCGCCGTCGAGGCGCACCGCGGCGTCGTGCTGGTCGATGCCCTGCCACGGGGTACCCGGTTCACCATGGTGCTGCCACTCGGCCGCGCCGCGGAAGCGTTGCTTCCGCCTTCCAGTCCTTCCGGAGTGTCCGCGTGACCCCTCCCGCGCCCAACGAGGACGCCCCGCGCGTGCTCATCGTGGATGATGAAACGGGCATCCTCGATTCGCTGCGCATCCTGCTCAAAAATGAAGGGTTCGTCCCATTCACGGCCCACGGCGGCCGGGCCGGGCTCGAGCGCTTGGCGGAGCTGCGCCCTGACATCGTGCTCACCGATGTGCGGATGCCCGACGTGACCGGGGTCCAGGTGCTCAGCGCCGCCCGGCAGGCCGATCCTGACGTGCCGGTCATCCTGATGACCGCGCAGGCCACGCTGCAATCGGCCATGCAGGCCGTGAATGAGGGCGCGTATTACTACATCCAGAAGCCGTTCCGGAACGATGAACTCCTGACGATCCTGCGCCGCGCGGCGGAGCATCGCCTGCTGCGGGTGGAGAACACGTCGCTCAAGCAGGAGATCAAGCGACGCGACCGAACCACCAGCGGCCGGCCGATCGGACGGAGCAAGCCGTGGCTCGATGTGCTGCGGCTCGCCGAGACGGTGGCGCCCACCGATTCGACGGTGCTGATCACCGGCGAGTCCGGGACCGGCAAGGAAGTCATCGCCCGGTACATCCACGAATTGAGCACGCGCACCGACCACAGCTTCCTGTCGATCAACTGCGGTGCCCTCCCGGAGTCGCTGCTGGAGAGCGAACTGTTCGGTCACGTGAAGGGATCGTTCACCGGCGCCGTGAAGGACAAGTCGGGACTGTTTACGGCAGCGAACAAAGGCACGTTTTTCCTCGATGAAATCGGCGAGACGACGCCGTCGACGCAGGTGAAGCTGCTGCGCGTGCTCCAGCAGCGCGAAGTGATCCCGGTCGGTGCCACGGAGGCCCTGGCCGTTGACACGCGTGTGCTGGCCGCCACCAACCGCGATCTCGAGGAGGAGATCAAGCGTGGCGGCTTCCGTGCCGACCTGTTCTACCGCCTCAACGTGATCGCGGTGCATCTGCCGCCGCTGCGGCAGCGGCAGGACGACATCCCGCTGCTGGCGGAAGCGTTTCTGGCCCGCAGTGCCACGCTTCGGCACGAAGCGGCCAAATCGCTCGATGACGATGCGCTGGGGGCGCTGATGGCCTATCCGTGGCCCGGCAACGTGCGCGAACTCGAGAATGCGCTCGAGCGCGCCGTCATCCTGTCGTCCCGCGAGATCATCGGCGTGGATGCGCTCCCGGAGCGTGTCACGGAGCGTCGCGCGGAGCCGCTGGTGACCGAGCGGGCACCGATCTCGCCCACGCTCGAGGCCATCGAGCGGGCCTACATTCACTGGGTGCTGCAAAACGAGGGGGGCAACAAGAGCCGGGCGGCCGAGATGCTCGGGATCGATCCCTCCACGCTCTACCGCAAATTGGCCCGGTACGGGGACGCGTGACGCGGTCCATGGTACGCCGTCGCCGGTCAGGCTTCACGCTGCTCGAACTGCTGATCGTGGTGCTGATACTCGGCATCTTGGCGGCCATCGCGATTACCACCTTCGGCGCGACCAAGCGTCGGGCGTATCTGGCGGCGATGCAATCCGACCTGCGCGGCGTGGC